>JBAZRU010000001.1:0-35887 GCA_041662805.1 Candidatus Hydrogenedentales bacterium
AGGGCAAATCGACTGCGCCGCGCGGTACGCTGGCGCGTCAAATGCGCTCTGCGCGCGCCTGCGCGCATCCTCGTCGAAACGCGGTGGCGGCTCGGGGACGAGATTATGGCGCTTCCAATCTACGAGGCGCTCAAGGCCGAACACCCGTATGCGCGAGTCGACGCGTGGTGCAATTTTCCCGAATTGCTGCTGGACTCTCCCTTTGTCGACGGCGTGTATAGCGGCGACCGCCCTCCCGAGGCTGGCGGGTTGGACCGCTACGTGCTTTTGCGCGGGGCGCCGCGCAATCGGTTCCGGCTTGAACACTATGCGGCCCAGGCAGGCGTGGCCACACCGGAGCACGCGCCCAGGCTCCACTATGCCGATTGGTCGTCGCCCTTGGTTGATGCCATGTCCGAGAACGCGGGGGACGTAATTGCCGTGAGCACTGGGGCCTCATGGCCCACGAAGCGCTGGCCTGTGGAACGGTGGCGCGCACTGTGCCAATCGCTCCTCGGGCAAGGATATCGCGTGATTCAACTCGGAAAAGGAGACGAACCGATTGGGGTTGGCGATTCTTTCCTGGACAAGACCGGCATTCGAGACGCCGCATGCCTGTTGCGGGCTTCCCGAGTCTTTATCTGCTGCGATTCCGGTCTCATGCACCTTGCCTTGGCGGTGGGGACCCCGGCGATTGCCTTGTTTGGACCTACGGATCCCGCAATACTTATTCGCTCTTCAGACGGGTTTACGTCGATCATGAATGGCCGGCCCTGCTTTGGGTGTTGGAACATCTCTCTTGCGATGACGAAAGAAGGCGTGTGCCCCATAGGGGAACCGCAATGCCTGGGGACGATACCGGAGAGCAGGGTGTTGCAGTGTGTGAAAGAGGCGCTTGATCGTGGTAAGTAGAGACGCGAAACTCCGCGTATTGTTCCTGACGCTTTATCCCGATGTCGCGGCAAGTCCGCGATATCGGGTGACCCAATTCGTGCCTTTGCTGCAAGCGATGGGGATCGAGTGCACCGTAGCATCCGCGGTGAGCTTTGACGAGTTTCGGGCGCAACGGCGCCCCTTCTGGTACCACGTAGCGGAGATTCGCAACCGCGTCGCGCAGATTCACGACGCAGGCCGATACGATGTTGTCTTCGTACAAAAGGCGATACTTTCGGCATACGTGCGTGGCGCGCACGCGATAGTTCGGCGGCGGGCGCGGCGTTTGGTCTATGATATAGACGACGCCGTGCATCTACATCCGCCTAATCCCCTGCGCGGAATGCGGCGGATGGTCGAAGATGGGGCGCAGGTGCGGAGGTTGATGGCTGCAGCAGACCTCGTCCTGGCGGGCAATACCTGGCTGAAACATGAGGCGGAGAAGCACGGGGGAAACGTTACCTTGTTCCCGACGGTGGTGGACACGGAACGCTTCGCACCCGGGCCGTGCGATGAGCGAAGATTTCGCATCGGCTGGATAGGCAATCCCAGCACGACGCCGCACCTCGCGGCGGCGGTGGAAGCAATCGGCAAGATGAAGGACTGCGAAGTGCATTTGATTGGCGCCGATCCCGCGCGGAACCCTGTGCGGAATGCAACGGTTGCTTCTTGGTCGTTTGAGACGGAAGTGTCCGCTATTCAAAGCTTTAGTGTGGGAATCATGCCTTTACCGAAAGACGAATGGACGCGAGGCAAATGCGCGCTGAAGGCGCTTCAATACATGGCGTGTGGCGTCCCCTGCATTGCCACGCCCTTTGGGGCGGTGAGGGATATGATCGAGCACGGAGTGAGCGGACTTTTTGCCGACACGCCGCGCGAATGGCTTGACGCATTCGAGCGCCTGCGCGACCCGGATGAGCGGCGTCGCATCGGCGAGGCAGGAAGGCAGGTCGTCGCAGACCGATTCAGTCTTTCGGGGGCTGCTCCGCGCATGGCTGAGTTGTTGGAGGGCCTGGCATGAGCGTGTCGCGCGTTCGCACCGTCAAGCGCGTCTGCTATGTGATACCTTCGATGGAACCCGGGGGCACGGAGCGGCAGTTGCTCCATCTTCTCGCGGGCCTTACCCGCGACCACGAATTGACGGTCATCTGCACGCGAAGCGAGGGGGCGCTGGCTGGAGAAGCACGCCGCTTGGGAGCCTATGTATATGTGATTGAGGGCTGGGGCGGCTGGGATTTGTCGTTGGGGTGGAGACTGCGCCGGATCTATCGCGGCCACCGTCCGGACATTGTCCACACGTTCCTGTTTGGGTTCGACTTCGCGGCGAATCAGGCTGCGCGCAGAACGGGGGTTCCCGTGGTGGTGTCCAGCCGTCGCGAACTGGCGGTGTGGCAAAAGCCGAGGCATGTCCGCGTGCAGAAGAGAGCGAACGAATTGGCGGACTGCATCGTGGCCAACAGCCGCGCGGCCGCGGAGTTTGCCGCAAAGCAAGAAGGGGAGGACCCGTCGCGATACCGCGTGATATACAACGGCATCGACGCTTCGGCGTTTCAGAATACCGCTGTGCCCGAACTGATCCGCACGCGCTTTTCCATTCCACAAGAAGTCCACGTGATTGGCATGGTCGCCAATTTCAGCCCGGTCAAGGACCACGATCTGTTTCTCAACATGGCGGAAGAGCTGATGCGGAGGCGAACGGATGTGCATTTCCTATTGGTGGGGACAGGGCCGGGATTGAACGAGGTGCTCGCTACGATATCCGAACGAGGCAGGGAAGCGCATTTTACGCAGGCATCGTCGATCCACGAGATGGCGGACCTCTATCGAGTCATGTCCGTGTGCGTGCTATGCTCGAAATCCGAAGGATTTCCCAATGCGATTATGGAGGCCATGGCGGCCGAAAGCCCCGTCGTGGCGGCGGCAGTGGGCGGGATACCCGAGCTGGTCGAAGACGGCGTCACGGGGAAGCTTGTGCATGAAAGAAGCGCGAGCGCGTTTGCGGATGCTGTGGAGTGGATGCTGGATCACCCCGATGAGCGCGACAAGCTGACGAAGCGGGCAGCCGCGTTCGTGCGGACTGAACTGACCGTGGAGCGCATGGTCGACGCGCACCGGGCGTTGTATGCGCATTTGCTGGCAAGCGTCACACGAGAAGGAGACTGAGGCATGTGCGGAATCTGCGGAATAGCGCACACCGACCGCAGCCATTCTCCGGACATGGAACGCGTCGGCGCCATGAACGACGCGTTGAGCCATCGAGGACCCGACGACTCGGGCGTGTGGTCGCAAGGGCATGTTGCGCTGGCCATGCGACGCCTCAGCATTATCGACCTCTCGCGCGGCCATCAGCCATTCCTGAGCGAAGACGGCTCGCTAGCGCTTGTGTACAACGGCGAGGTCTACAACTTCCGAGAGCTTCGCCGAGAGTTGGAAGAGCGTGGCCACACGTTTCGCACGCTCTGCGACACGGAAGTCGTTTTGCATGCCTACGAGGAATTCGGAGACGACGCGCTGACGCGGCTCAACGGGATGTTCGCCTTTGCGTTGTACGACGCCGCGAAAGATCGCCTGCTTATCGCGCGCGACCACGTTGGAATCAAGCCGCTTTTCTATTCGTACCGAAACGGGGTGCTGCTGTTCGCATCGGAACTGGACGCGCTGCTGCGGTCCGGGCTAGTCGACGGCGCGCTGAATCCCGCTGCGTTGGACGCGTATTTCACATACTTATACGTCCCTGCGCCGGACACCATCCTTCGGGATGCGATGCAACTGCCGCCCGGGCACAAGCTTGTTTTCGAGCACGGCGACCTGCGCGTCGAGCCGTACTGGCAGCCCGAGCTTGAAGCCGACCCGACGTGGTCGCACGATTCCGCCGTGGAGCGGTTCACGGAATTGCTGCTGGAATGCGTGCGCAGCCAATGCGTAAGCGACGTGCCGTTGGGCGCTTTCCTGAGCGGAGGCGTGGATTCGTCGGCGGTAGTGGCCGCGATGTGCGCCGCGGGCGGGGCGCGCGTGCAGACGTTTTCCATCGGATTCGACGATGCCCACGCGAACGAGCTTCGCTATGCCCGCTTGGTAGCCGAGCACTTGGGCACCGATCACGTCGAAGAGATTATGAAGCCCGACGCGGTAGAGGTTGCTGCGGGCCTTATTCGTCATTTCGGACAACCTTTCGCCGATTCTTCGGCGGTGCCGACGTGGCTGGTGTCGCGCCTCGCGCGACAACATGTCACGGTAGCTCTGTCCGGCGATGGGGGCGACGAGTTGTTCGCGGGCTACACATGGCTACATATGGCGCGCAACGTGCATCGATACCGGCAAGTTCCGGGATTCGCGCGCGCGGCGGTCGACGTGGCGCTACGCCTTTTGCCCAGTTCGCCCAAGGTCATGAAGATTCGCCGCTTTAGCAGCGACTCGTTCCTGCATCCCCACGAGGCGTTTCGGCGCAGGCAGACCTGCTTTAGCGGACAGCAACGGGCGCGCCTGTTTCGGCCCGAAGTTGCCGCGGCGGTCGCTTCCAGCGGTATCGACCGGTTCCGCGAGCACGCGGAGCGGGGAGCGAATCTCGACTACGACAATTGGATGCTCCGGCAGGATTTCGCGATGTACTTGCCCGACGACATCCTGACGAAAGTGGATCGCATGAGCATGGCGGTATCGCTTGAAGCGCGCGTTCCCCTGCTCGACCAGCGCATGGTCGCATTCGCGCATAGCCTGCCTTTTGAGCTGAAGCTGGAGGGCGTCGTCTCCAAGCTCGTCGCGAAGAAAGCGCTGAGCGCCTACTTGCCATCCGACGTTCTGAAGCAGCGCAAACGCGGTTTCGCGGTTCCGATTCATCGCTGGTTTCGAACGGACCTGCGGGAGCACTTCAACGATGTTGCGCTTTCGCGTGACGCCAAGCTCCGCGATTACCTCGACCCCACGGCAGTCAAGAACCTTTTCGATACGCACGGCAGTGGCCGCGAGGACCTCGGACATCATCTCTGGACCGTGCTCATGTTCGAACATTGGCTGCGCTATGCGGATACGATTCCCGGTTTCTCGCCGGGCTTGGCGTGAGTGCCGCGGCAATTCGAGTGTAGCGCGCTTGACGCGCTGTGTTACGCTTCCTTTGCGTAGCAACCAAACCCACAGTTCGAAATAGACTGGAACGACCCCGTGCGTCCCGAGTTATTTACCCTATTCGGCATCACATTTTTCGCGTACCGCACGATGCTGGCAGTGGCCTTCGTTGTGGGCACGTTGCTGGCCGCTCGCGAATCGCGGCGGCGCGCGGGAGGCGTCGAGCTGAGCCCGATGTTCGGGGTGTGGGCATTGGTGGGCGCATTGGCGGGGGCGCGCATGTTCTACGTGGTTCAATACGAAGGGGTGGCAAAGCTCTGGCGCGCCGCCTTTCTCTGGGAAAGCGGCCTTGTCTTTTATGGCGGTCTCTTGGGCGGGCTTGTGGCCGTTTCGCTCTATCTGTGCTGGAACCGAGCGCCTCTCCTGGCGTCATTCGACCTCATGGCTCCGTTCCTGGCGCTTGGCGAGGCAATTACTCGCGTCGGGTGTTTCCTTAACGGGTGCTGTTTCGGCGAGCCGTCGAATTTGCCGTGGGCCGTGCAGTTTCCCGCTCAGGGTTTTGCCTTCATTGCGCAGCGCGAGGCCGGATTGATCAATGCCCGTGCCGCCGCTTCAATCCCCGTGCACCCGACCCAACTCTACATGACCCTGGGCCTCGTAGCGGTCTTCGGAGTGTTAATCTATTGTCGTCGCAGGAAATCGTGGGACGGCTCGGTCTTCGTTCTGTACCTTCTTTTGTATGGCTGCCTGCGCTTTCTCGTCGAAATCCTTCGAGGGGACAGTGTCCGGTCCGTGCTGGGTGTGACGGTGTCGCAAGCGATCAGTCTTTGCTTGGTCTTATTCGCGGGCGCGCTGTTGGTGGTGCGGCGCAAAAGGAATGTGCGGCCATAGCACGCATGGGCTACAATGCCAATAGCTAGGTTTCAGGAGAGCATCCCAATGAAGCGAGTCATATTCATGATCCTCCTTACGTTATTTCCCCGCATGCTTGTGGCGCAATCGATCGACATTACCGATCTCGTCGGCGAGACGTGGTACGGGCTCTACCTGAGCGGACAGAAGTCCGGCTACTCGATGAATGCCGTCGAGAAGCTGGAGGGCGGAGCTGTTGCAGTAACTGAGGACTCGCACTTCCGTCTGACCATGGGCGGGATCCGGCAGGACATGCGCGTGTACGCCAAACGGCAGTACGCGCCGGACGGCAGCCTTGTGCGCGTCGATTCGGAAGTGGAGGACAGTCAGGGGACATCCAAGTTCGAGGCGGTGGTACAGGGCGAGGAGATCGTGCTCACGTCGCGGTTGGGCGGACAATCGACGGAAAAGCGATTGCCCAAACCCCAGGAGTCTCTGCGCGACGCGCTGAAGCAAGTCGAGCTTGCAAAGGAAGGGGCGAAAGTAGGGGACCGTATTTCCTACGTGCTCTTCGAGCCGATGAAACCCGGCGAGATTCACGGAACGAGCGAAATCGTAGGTATTGAAGAGCGCATCTTCGACGGCATTCCCACGAAGGTCTTCCGCGTGAAGAGCGTGCTGGATCTGATGAACATGGAATCGGTCTCGTACGTGACGGAGAGCGGCGTAACGCTGGAAGACACGACCTCAGGCATGCTGACGATGCGTCTGGAGCCGAAGGAAATTGCCAAGGACGTTACGTACAGCAACGATGTGATCGTGTCGAACGCCGCCATGCTGTCCGAGCCGATCGAGAACCCGCGCGGGCGCGAATCGCTTCGGCTGCGGTTGCAGGGCCCTTTGCAGCCCGCGCACCTCTACAACGACGAGCGTCAGAAGATGACGCAAAAGGGCGAAGGGTTCGAGTTCTTCGCGAAGAAGTTATCGCTGGACGGATTCGAAACCGCGAAGCTACCCATTTCGGACGAATCAGTGAAGGAGTGGATGCAGCCGTCGTTGTTCGTGCAGAGTGACGACCCGAAGATCGTGGCCAAGGCCAAGGAGATCGTCGGCGGCGAAACGGATTCGCTGAAGATTTCGCAGAAGCTCTGCGCCTGGGTGTATCGCAACGTGAAAAGCACGTTCTCGGCGCGGCTCACCAATGCGCGGGAAGTGCTGGACAGCCTGGAAGGCGATTGCACCGAGCACAGCATTTTGTACATAGCGCTGGCGCGCGCGTCGGGGTTGCCTGCCCGCGAAGTGGCAGGCCTCCTTTACATGCCGGGGTCGCAGCCGGGCTTCTACTTCCATCAATGGGCAAAGGTATGGGTTGGAAAATGGATCGACGTGGACCCCACCTGGGATGAACCGCTTGCCGACGTGACGCACATCAAGTTGGCCGAAGGCGACCTCTTTCAACAGGCGCAATTGATTCCCGTTATCGGTCAAATCAAGATAGAAGTCCTGGAAGACACCGCAAACTCCAAACCCTGAGCGGCGCTCAATGACGGCACCAACACAGGTTCCCGAGACGCCTCCCAAGCGCAGGCGCCTCCGGCGCGTCCTCCTGTTTGTGGGGATTGTATTGCCGTTCGCTATCCTGCTCTGGACGGGGTGGCCGCAGACCAAGCTCGTGGAATGGGCCGCGGGCAAAGCGCTTGGCGCATCCGTGGACGTTGAAGGTTTGTCGCTCATACCCTCCGTACGGATTCGTTCGGTCGTGGTGGCTGCCGAGTCGTACGCGAAACCACTCCTGCGCGTCGAGAATGCACAGCTCGACTATGCGATGTCGTTGAAGCGCCCGCTGACGGCGCTTTCCGTATACCGCGTGGCCCTGCATGTCGACGCTTCCGACCCCGCTGCGACCAACTACGCGTTCCTTATGAAAGAACCCAAGAGCGCGACTTCAGAAGGGAATCTACCGTCAAAGTATCTTCCGCGAACGGTCGCGGTTGAGCGCATCGACCTGAAAGTGGATGCGCCCCAGGCTTCGATGAAACTCGATGGAATGCGTCTCGAAGCGAGCTTTGGGGGATCGCTCATCCCGTCCGGGAGGCTCAGCGGAGAACATATCGCGGGATTTGTACAAGGCGAAGATACTGCAACGCGTCAAGAGTTTTCGGATGGGGTTGTGAATATCAATTTGGATAACGGAGACCCGATGGCGATCAGCGCCCGCGTTGCGATTCCCGACGCGATCGCGCTGGAGGGAAGTCTGGAGACGCTGAATCTGTTCATCATCCATTTCGCCACACTCAAACTCCAGGAGTGCCGCATAAACGGGTCCCGTATCGCCGGGCTACTGTCCTTGTTCTCGCCGATGCCGGTATCGTTCGAGCAGCTTGACCTTTCGGGCACACAGGCCGTGATTACATTTGGAGAGTCTCAGGTCGCACTACTGAAATCCACCATCAACGTTGCTGCTGAAGGGGTGGTCTTGGGTGCGGCGGGAAGCGAGCTATACGAGGGCGACTTTGCTCTCACGGGCGCCTTCGCCGACCAGCGATTGGAGGGAGAGGCGCGCCTGAACCGCGGTCAACGAATGAAGGTGATTGCCGAAGGCAATGTGGACAAGGGGACTGGCGCTGCTACGTTGCTCGCGTGGAGCAGAGAGGATTTTGCAGCTGCACTTCCGGTCACCGTACGGCCCTTCCTGGAGCAGGTTCCCGGATTGCGTCAAGTCGAGGGGACCTTCGAGGCGACTTGGAATCTCCCAAGCTATACGATGAATCTCTCCATCGACCCAGTTCTTGCGCCTTCCGCGGGGAAACAAAACCAACTCTCCGTGACTGCATCGGGAACAGGGACCACGGATGCCGCTTTTGGGCCGATGCTGGACGGAAAGGGGACCTTGCGCCTTGGAAAGGGGCAATGCGACGTAAGCGCCATCATCGATTCCTCGACGCGGCTCAAAGGCAATGCCTCGCTGAAGGACATTGATCCCAACCGCATACTCGCGGCTCTGGGATGGCCCGAGCTTCCGCAAGTGGATACGGAGGCGCTCAAAGGTGCGGTGAAGTTCGATATGAACGGCGAGGCCGTTACTCTCGACATGGATTTGGCAGCAGGCCCCGTGCGCGCGGGTGCGCTCGAAGCACCGGCGGACAAGCCTTTGGAGGTCAAGGGGACTTTGGTTGCGAACACCAAATCGCGCGAATTCAGGAGCAAGGCATTGGCCATCCGGCTGACCGACAATGGGGCGCTAACCCTGAACGATCTCGGCGTGGAGTTGGGGCCGCTCGTTGCAACGGCGAATGTTACGGGGAAACTCGATTTCGATTACCTGGCGCCGGACCTCGGTATTTCGGGCCTGTCGGGAGCCGTCGAAATCGACGCGCCCCTTCGCTACAAAGACGGGGCCGTGAGCGGCAAGGTCGCGCTCAAGGGCGATGGTTTCGGCTACGGCGGCCTTGCCTCGCCCTACGGCACCCCAATAATTGTAACGGGAACGGCGCGGTACGACACGAAGGATGGGACGGGTACGCTGGCGGGCCTCAATGTCCTGTGGGGAGACGGGACGAGCGCCACCAGCGAAAATCTGGCCCTAGCGTCGCTCTCGCCCGTAACGCTTGGCGGCGAACTTGCCGTCGCAACGGACCTTCGCCCCTTGGTCGACCTGCGTTTGCTTGATTCCAGCGATGGCTCCGGGAACGTCAAAGGGACTGTTGGCTACGCCGCGGATGGCCCTCGCGCCGACCTTGCGTGGGACGTCACCGCGCGCTCCTTCGTGTTGGCGGATGCCTTGGCCGCCTTGGGCGGCGTCACCGCAAAAGGGTCGTTGCGATACAACGGCGCACCCAGCGGGGAAGGCAAATTCCATGTGGCCAATGCGGCCGCGGGCGGCGGCTTGCTGACGGAGGTTGACGGCGCGTTTACGCTGGAGAACGGAGTCGTGCGCGCCGATAGAGTGACGGCCACGATGTATGGCGGCGCTGCGACGATAGATGCGGAGGTAGACCTGTTCGGTCCCGAGGGGCGGGGAAAGTTGACCGCCAAGGTGACGGGCACGAACCTGGAGACGTTCACGAAAGAATACAAGCCGCCCGTGGTGTTGCTGACCGGCATCGCTCAAGGGGAGGTGGAACTCGAATGGGCCAAAGTGGGGATCACCGACTTTCGCGTCGAACTCGCCTCCGACAAGGAGTTCTCGCTCAACCGGGAATCGGTGGAGCAGCTATTGCTGACGGCGCTCACCAGCGAAGTGCCGGGGCTGAAGTTCCTCAACCGGCGCATCCGCAAAAAGACTATCGGCGACGAGCCTATGCGCAAGTTCGACACGGCGACGGTGTCGCTCCGCCTGGAAGGAGAGCCGGGGGAGAATCAACGGCTGACGGGTCCGGTGGCCCTAACGAGCGACACCCTGGACTTTACCATCGATTTGGGCGCCGATCTTGGCGCCATTGCCGAGGGGATGCAACTGAGCCAGGATGCCCAGCTTGAAGACATCGAAAAGATCTCGACCGACCCGCTACAATGGAACGAGTAGGCTGAGCGCAAGGAATCTGGATCGAATAAAACCTGGGTTCGGGTCGTCTCATACACAGCCGAGGAGGAAGGCCCAATGAAACGCATTTTGTTCGCCTTTGTGACCGCTACCTCGTTGATTGCCCTTGGATGCGTCATCACGACCAAGCACAAGATCGACGCGCACGTCGTCTTGATATCCGCCATATTCAGCAGCAAGCCGATGGCGTGCTGGACTACATCGACGGCAAGTCCGACGATTTGCCTGTCCCCGCGGAAAAGAGCAGCCTGGAACGCCCCGGCTGGATGGACCGGCTTCAGTATGCGTTTTTGCCCATCGTCCCGGCGTATGCGGCTGAACTCAACGAATCGACGCCGCGTATCAAGGAACTGGCCGACAAGATGCGCGAGCGCCAACCCAAGCTCAATGAACTGAAGAAGGCAGGCGCGATCGGCGAAGACAATCGCGGGTATGCGGCCATGCGCGAGAGCGAGGGGCTTTCCGCCGAAAAGAAAAACGAAGCGCAACAGCTTATGTCCGCCGAGAACGACGACCGCAAGGCGCTCTATCGCGAGATAGCCCGTGCGAATGCCGATGCTGGCGCCACGTTGACCGTCGTGGAGCGCGTCTACGCCCAGCGCCGCCTTATGCGCGCCGAGGCAGGCGAGGTTGTCCAACTCCCAGCGGCTGGCGAAGACTTCGACAAGTTCAAGGCAAGCGCCGCGGGCAAGAAGCTTGGCGATGCGTGCAAACCCGGCGAGTGGGTTACGTTGAAGTAGCAGGACGGGTTCTACGAGAAATCGACGCTCCCAATATTGCCACATCCCTGTAAGCGATATTCCGCGTGCCGGAATTGCAGGAGGCGTGTTACAATGCGCGTTGTCTTTTGCAACGCACATTAGGCAACTTGGCAGGACCGCGGAACCACCATCGATGCGTGCGCGAATCGGCATTGCACTTCTGTCTTTGACCCTCGCCTCATGCCTGTCCGGCTGTGGGCGCGACGATGCGCCCTCCAAAGCAGTCGTGTACGCGGCAAAGGAAGAGGTGAAGGGGCCCGACGCTGTGCGCGAGTTGAACCAGGCTCTCGCGCGCATGAGTGCGGAAACGCCCCGCGAATTGCCACCGCCGCTCGACATTCCCGAGCGTGAGGAATCGCCGGAGCCTCCCCGCCCCCCTGCGTCCATTGAGGAACTCGGCAAAGAAGTCACTGCGCTGCGCTCGGAGATGCGCCAGCTGCAAGATTCCGTCAACGAAACGCTCGACCTTCTAGTCGCCGATCTGCACAACGAGAACCAGAGGCTTCGTCAGGAAGTGGCGCGGCTTTCGAGTGCGCTGCCCGAGGAAGCCCGAATCGAACGGGGCGCTATTCCGATGCCGGGCGGCGATATCGTGGCGGAAGTTGAGAAGGCGGCTGTCGGCGCATCCGTCGAACCGCCCGCTCCGCAACTTGCCCCCGACGGAACTCCCTCGACGCAGGTTCTGAAGGAATGGG
Organism: Candidatus Hydrogenedentales bacterium; assembly: GCA_041662805.1. GTDB lineage: Bacteria > Hydrogenedentota > Hydrogenedentia > Hydrogenedentales > SLHB01 > JAIBAQ01. Next base: position 11,826 of record JBAZRU010000001.1, read on the forward strand.
GCCGAACCGCCGAGGAAGCGCGTGCAATCGGGCCGAATGTGTCGTCGCTGAAAGGGATGATACTCGCGGCCCCCGCGCAATTGACCGACGATCAATTGGCGGCGCTTGGCCGAAAACTCTACGGCGAATACGCAGCCTATGACGCTATCGTGATTGACGTGTTTGACGATGTCGCCGCGGCGCGCGACTACGCCGAGCGCAACGTCAAGTCCAGCGCTCAACATGTTCTGAGGATCTCGAAGCACCGAGAATCCAATGACGACCCCATTTTGCTGACACGTGGCGGGAAGAACATTCCCATTCCCCAATAAGCGCGAGGATTTGCATGCCCTTCTCATCGCTCTCCCGCAACGTCGATCCTGCGTGCCGGAGAATCGTGCCGCTTGTCGCTATTGCGCTCGCGGTCATCGTCAGCCATTCGGGATGTTCTCCTTGGAGGCCGTCGGCGAAACCGCTCACAACTGGGCAACTGATCTCCCTGATGCCTGACCAATGCTCGACAGCGCTCGTGTTCCCTTCGTTCGATGGGGCATATCAGGCCTTGCTATTGCTTCTTGATCGCGCCGCGCCCGAGAACGTGGATATCAACGTCGAAGCTCAGGTGCTTGCGCGCCCTCTCGCGACCTTGGCCGGTGAGTCCGGCGCGACAGACATCATCGATATCGCGATGGGGAAAGGCGTCGATCCCGCCTTGCCGCTTACGATCTTCCTTGCCCCGGGGCAGGCGACAGCGCCAGAGACTCCAGAACCGGCGGTCACCCCGGATTCCATGATCAATCCCGCCGCGCTGTTCACGCGAATAAACGACCGAATGTTGTTTGTCGCCGTGCTGCCGCGTTACAGCCAAAAGTTCATGGAGCAAGCCGTTGCGGACTGGTCGAAGGGAAAGGCCGTTCGCCAAGAGCCGCTCGCGGGCAATGCAGCACCGTTGCAGGTGCGTGAGGACGGGCGCCTGTGTTGGTATTTCACGCCGGAGGGTTTGGTAGCTGGCAATTCCGTTGAACTCGCAAAGGCCGTGGCCGCGCGTGCGCAGCAGCCCGCGGCAATCGCATACAACGCAGCCGATGTAGAGAAAGCGGACCTCATTCAAATCGTGCGCGGCGCGGCTTCAGCGTTAACGGATTCCACTCAGGAGGAGTCTGGTCCATTGGCCCTTGTTTCGCGCATGTTCTCCGCGTTGCTGGCGGCGCCGGACCCGGCCACTCCGTCTGTCGTTGCATGGCGCATCGGAGAGACTTCGCTGGAAGCGACGGTGCGCCGTCCGGAAAGCAAGGAAAAGGCTGCGGCGCTGCAACTAGCGCCCTTGTTGCCGACAAGCGCAACCGGGTTCGCGGCACTGTCGATGACGGACGCAGGCAAGTCGCTTATGCAAGAACTTGTCGGCAGCTTGGGTGTGCAACAGTCTCTGCCAGGCGATGCGCGCAGCATGCTTGAATCCTTGGACGGCGAGTTGGCCGTCGCCGCGACGAAGGGCAGTCCCGGCAGGCCGAACATCGTATTGCTTGCGCACATTGGCGAAGGGCAGGCCCGCGAGACACTCAAGAGCGCGGCCTCCGCGTTGGCTGTCGAGAACTACAACGGCGTGAGCATCGTATCGATCCCGATCCCCGGAGGCACGAATTATCAAGTGCAGTATGCGCTCGTCGGCGACGTTCTCGCCGTCGCCACCGAAATGGGCGACGTGAAGACCGCAGTCGACCGCATCCAAAGCGGCAAGCCCTCGGGCCTGTTTGCGAGCCTTGCGCCGCCGCTCGATCCCGCCGCGCCTCCCCGAATGGCGATAGTCGCGAATGCGTCGTTCGTTTCGGAGACTTTTGCGCCGCTGCTCGCGAATCGTGGCGTACTTCCCTTCGAGCGCGCGGAAACCGCGGCAAAGGCGCTGGCAAAGGTCAGCGAGTTCCGAGTGACGACCGTCGCGGAAGGCAGCGATGAGGTAACCCGCTTGACACTTCATGTGCAGTGAATTCGACCCTAACGAGGCAGAAGCGAGGTTGAAATGGTTTTCGATATCGATCTGACGAAGTACAAGCTCGTGGACTTGTCGTGGGAAGTGACGCCCAACGCGATGCCGCCTGATCGCCCTTTCGATACGCGCGAAGGGCGGCTGGGCGACGGCACGCTCAAGTACGAAATTACCAATACGCACACGCACGTCGGCACGCACGTCGAGTCGCCGCTTCACTTCTATTTCAAAGGGAACACATGCACGGATTACCCGCTCGACAAGTTCATGGGCAAGGCGACTCTCGTGACGACGGATATCCCGGACTGCGCGCCGTCGGTGTCGCTTGAGCACGTCAAGAAGCAGTTGGAACCCCGTCGCGGCGCCTTCGAGATTGTGTACGTGCGCAACGACACGCCGCGACGTCCGCTATACGTCGACATCGAGTGTGTGCCGTATTTCGCCGAACTCAATTTGAAGTTGTTTGCGTTCGACAGCACGATCGGCATCGGGCGCACGCCGGAAGACGGGCGCACGTTTCACGACCTGCTGCTTAGCCGAGACACGTTGCTGGTCGAATTTCCCGCAAACGGACAAGCGATTGACCGCGATTTGTTTTACCTCTTCGCCATGCCGTTGCGAATCAAGGACCTCGACTCCAGCGCGTGTCGGCTTTTTGCAGTCGTGGAGCGGTGAGCTTACTGCAATCGAAGCGCCTGGCCTCTGCGCCAGACGTGTTTGACTTACCCACAGACGACGGTCACCCCGCCTGCCACGGAGGGCAGGCGCTACAAACGCAGTGCGGATGCAGGTTACCCCGCTATGGCCTCTGCGCCAGACGTGTTCGACTTACCCACAGACTACGGTCACCCCGCCTGCCACGGAGGGCAGGCGCTACAAACGCAGTGTGGATGCAGGCAGCGCCTTTTCGTAGCCTTTCATCGCGGCTTTTGCCATGGCTTCTCGCGTGAAGTGTGCGGCGCGGATGGGACCTGCTACCTTCAACGACTCGCGCAGCGCTACGTTCGTGAGTATGCGGTAGAGTCCGTCTTCGAGCGCATCGACGCTGAGCGCGTCGACACACAATGCGGCGTCGCCGGCCACTTCTTGGATTGCGGCGGCGCGGGAGGCCAGCACGGGAGTGCCGCAGGCCATGGCTTCCAGCACGGGCAATCCGAAGCCTTCGTACACGGACACGTAGGCGAACGCCGACGCGGCAGCCATCAATGCAGGCAAATCGCCGGCATCGACATACCCCGTGAAGCGCAGACGGTCACCAAGCTGCAACGCCTCGACGGGCTTCAATACGTCATCGGCCAACCAGGTGTGCTTGCCTGCAATTACAAGCGCATGCGGCAGTCCGCGATCGTTCAATCGTGCAAACGCCTCAGCCAACCGCACGAGATTCTTGCGCGGCTGCACCGCTCCCACATACAGAATGTAATCCTCCGGCAATCCGTACTTGGCGCGGACGGCTTCAAGCGCCTCGGGTACATGCCGTACGAAATAGCGGGGGTCCACGCCGGGCGCAACGACATCGATCTTTTCGATGGACGTGCCGTAGGTTTCCGCGATCTCGCGGCGGATGGCTTCCGTGAGCGTGAAGACGCGCGCGGCGCGGCGTAGCGTGCCCGGCGTCAATGCCGCGAGCCGTCCGCGCATCGCGGGCGGGAATAGCTCCGGGTAATGCACCCAGCCGATGTCGTGAATGCTGGCCACATAGGGGCGCGGGCAATAGGGCGGTGCGTTGTATTGCGCGTGCAGCAGGTCGCATCGCGCGCGCACCGCGGCTACGGGCAATTGCAGTGGCACGCGCAAAAACGACGGCACGTTGACGAGGCCGTACGGCTTGACCCGCGAGACTCCGGCGACGTGCGCGCCGCGGTGCATGAGAGCAACCACGTCGAGCGTTGGCGCGTGCGCGTCGAGCGCAAGCAATAGCTCGCGCACATAGGTCTCGTTACCCCCCGCGCCCGTCCCAATTGCATGGGCGTCAATGGCGACGCGCATAGGCTTCCATCGCCTCATCGTAGGTGGCGCACACCTGCTCGATCATGCGCTCCAACGTGAACGTCTTGTCGAACCAAGCCTGCGCCGCCGCCCCCATGGCTTGCCTGCGCGACGCGTTGCCTAAGAGATCGCCCAACGCCACTTCGAGCGCGCGGGCGCTCGCAGGCTTAACAAGTAGCCCGGTTTCGCCGGGGATGAGCGTCTCGCTGGTTCCGCCGATATCGGATGCGACAATTGGCAATCCGACCGACTCCGCTTCAAGTACCGAAGTTGGCAGTCCCTCTCGCTCGATTGAAGGCTGGGCGAAGATGTCTATCGAGGCAAGCGCCGCCGGCAAGTCTTCGCAGAAGCCCGTCATGGTCACGTGCGACTCCAAGCCCAGGCGTTTCACCTGCGCTTCCAGATCGGCCTTGGCCGGACCATTTCCGACGATAAGGAAATGCGCTTTGGGGTGCGCGCGCACGAGGTTCACGGCGGCATCGAGCAAATAGCGGTGGCCCTTCTCGACGGACACGCGGCTCACGGTGCCCACGACGACGGCGTCGTCTGGAAGGCCCAGCTTTCGCCGCGCCTCGCCGCGGTCGCCCGCGAAGCGAAGCGGGGACGGGTCGAACCCCGTGGGAATGACGCGAATGCGCGCCTCCGGCGTGGGCCCGCGCAGGATTCGCTTCTTCATGTTGTGGGAAACGGTGATGACCCGGTCGAAATTCTTGAGCGACAAATAGCATTCGGCGCACTGATTTACGAACCGGCGAAACGGGATGACGCCGTCCCACCACCCGTAAGAACTGGCCACGCATGCGCACGGCCAACGGTCGCGCCCAATGCCGATCATCACGTTTGAGTGCGGGTCGTGCGTGTGCAGCAGATCGATGTCGTACTTCTCGATGAGCGCGTTGACGGCGTCGCGTGCGCGACCCCAATCGCGCCGCGAACGCCACGGCACTCGATCCTCCGCGATAGTGAGTCCGCGTTTTTCGGCTTGTGCGATGAAGAGGCGGTCGCCCTCGGTGAAGGCGTCGTAGGGCACGCACACGATGGCGTAGCGCTCGGCGGGCAGGTGCTGCATCAAATGCAGCATGATCGAGTGCGATCCCCCAAACTCCCAACACCGTATCAAGTACAGAATGTTGAGACGCTTCACCCCGCGCCTCCGGGGGCGAGGGTGAGCGTGCCGCTTTCGCGCTCGCCGATGTGCACCTCGCCGCGCACTTCTTTGCCGTCGGGCAGGGCAGCTATCGCCTCGTAGCGCCCGGCGAATCCGGTCAGCGAGACTATGCCCTTGGCGTCGGTCTTCCCTGCGGCTTCCTTCGCTTTCCACTCGCCGAGCAGCGCGCGCAATCGTTGCATGACGGGCTTTTCTTTGCCGTCGGCCGAGATCAATCCGCCGTTTAGTACAGAGGACTTCTTGTCGGAGAGGTCCCACCACGAAATGGATTTCACGCTCGGGCGTCCGAACGCCAGTGTGAAGATCGCCTCGGCGTAATCGGCTTGAACGGCCTCGTCCCACGGCTGCCGCCAATACCCGTTTGTGGAACCCTCGCCATAGCTCGAAGGCACGGAAAACTCGGTGATGTGAATGTCGCGGTTGAACGCTTCATAGCGCGCCACCATGTCGGCGAATGCCGCTGGCGTCGTCGCGGGGCCCTGCAATCCGCCAAAGCTCTCGTTGAAATGGAATCCTGGGTAGAACTGCAAGCCGATGATATCGATGTTCTTCAATTGGCCAGCACGTTCGGCCTCTGCAAGAAACGTCGAATAGGTTGACACCCAATGCTCGACTGGTTTGTTGTCGAGTCCATAGAGACCGAATGCCTTGCCGTAGCCGCTTTCGTGCGCGCTGTTCACCAACGTCGCCGTCTCTGGCTTCTGCTTCAGCCGCGCGGCGGACTTGGCGAAGAGATCGAGCATGGCGCTGCGCGTGAACTTGGCCTCATTTGTAAAGTTGGGTTCGTTTATTGCTTCCCAAATCGCGACCTGCTTGCCGAACACGCCGGCCAACTTCCCCTCGTGCTCGATGGCTGCAGCGATCAGGTTATCGGGAGGAAGGTCCGCGACGCGCTGGGGTAGAATTCCGTAGCCCTGCAACCAAACGACTCCGTGCGCCTTGACGGTGTAGTTCATCTTGCGTAGCGCGGAGATACCGAAGGTTTGATCGATTCCCGACGCGCCCGCGGGTGTTCCGATTTCGTCGGTCCACCCCCAGCCCATCAACACGGTTGCGAGATTGAATCCCGCTTCGCGCGCCACGCGAAACGCGGATGCATTGTACGGGCTTCCCTCGAAGACGCCAAAGAGAAAGTCCTGCGACTTCGGAACGATACGAACGTCGCAGTCCGCGACGGGCTTACCGGCCGCGTCCGTCACGGTGATTGCCACGGAGCCGCTGCGGACCTCGGGAATCGCTGCGCGTGCGGCTTCGAGTTGCATCTCGTCGCGATCGCGCAACAACGCGCACAACGCCTTGTCGGCGCCCATCGCGCGCGCCTTAGGATCGGCCTCGGCGCTTACCCGATCGCATTCATCGCGAAACTGGGCAAGCTTGGCGTCTTTCAGAAGGCCGGATTTCACATAATCGTTCAGCGCCGTCTTCAGCAAATCGACATTGACGTCGATGACCTGCGCCTCGCCCGGCTTGCCCACGGAATATCCACTGCCCGAGTTATCTGCGCGGAGATGAAGCCGTCCGTAAGAGGAAGTCTGCCAGAAGAGGAAATTCGCGGCGACAGGCGTTCCCGGTTCGACGACGAGCGCAGGCAGGCCTAATTCGCGGGGCTGCCCTTTCTCGCGGGCGGCCTTGTCGTACACCGGCCAGCACACCGCCGGAACGGCGCGATCGTCGAGGTCGGTGGCGTACATGAACTGGTCGGCAAAAAGGCCGCGCTTGCGCAGATCTTCCCAGCGAAGCAGATTGCCGTTCTCATCATAGGCCTTGATGACGATGCATGCCGCCGCGGGCAACTCGATGGCCACGGATTCCTCGCCGCGGTATTGGTACATGCGCGGCTGCGCCGAGTAGATACCTATTCCTTCGGCGTTTTCCTGGGCGGGAGGCTGCACGAAGAGGTAACCCGATCCAACAGGCCTTTCGGGAGAGATAGAGAATTGACCAGAAGGATTCGTCGTAGCCTGTCCAGCCATGGAGTAGTCGTCGTTCATGAGACCGACGAACGCATACGGAATGAGGGCGCCGGATGACCCGGCAATCTTCACGGTTCCCGTGACCGCGTGGGCCGCGAGCGCCACGGATACCCACGCAATGCAAGCGATTGTGGCGCGCCGCGAAATCACGAGTGTGCGATGGGCGCGGCCCCGTTGGGCGAAGCGCCGGCGGCGCCGTTCTTTTCAGGGCGTTTCAGCGTCGCGGCGTACAACGGCAGCACCGTGGCCAAGGCCATGACCATCCACCAGATCTTCTGGTGAAGGGCGTGGAGGAAGACGGCGCAGCACACAAACGCGAGAAGGCTCACAAAGACTGTCCCCGCAAGCACTGCCATACGGGTATCGCCTGCGTCCTTGAACATGCGCTGGGCCCGATTCGCATTCCACAGTCCGAGGAACATCATGAGAATCATCAGCACCAAGCCAACGACACCCGCCTCGGACCCCACCTGCAAATACATGTTGTGAGGTCCATAGTAAACGGGATTCCATCCCAACTCATGGTTCATCCATCGAAGCATCGCGGCGATACGCGAATTCTCCTCGTAGAACTTAAGGCCAAAACCGCCCAGACCGACGCCCGCGATGGGAAAGTCCTGCATGTACTCCCAGGCATACTCCTGCAATTCGATACGCGCTGTCGTCGACTCGCTGCCCGTGTATTCCGAAAAGTCCAGAACGCGATCTTTGTACGCCCCAGGCAATAGCGTCCAGCCCAGGAGAAGCACGACCGCGAGGGCGACAAGCCGGTAAGGATTTACTTTGACCAATTGCTTGATCACCAGCGCCACCGCCACGACAAGGCCGACGAGCAGGCCCAAACGGGTAAATGTCAAAACGAGCGCCGCGATTTCAAGTAGCGCGCACAAGACGATGAGCGTTTTCGACCGCAGCGACTTCACGGTGGAGAACCAGTACACATTGAGTGGCAGCATGAGCAATAGCGCGAAGGCCAACCAATTGGAGTGCCCGGTAAGTCCGCTGACGCGCACCGCCGCTCCGGAGGACACGCCTTCCGGATCGACATAGGCCAATTCTCCGCCCCCTGCGACGCTTTGGATGCCACTTACGCCTCCGGCCTGAAGGCTGGGCAAGAAATACTGAGCCACGGCAAACGCGCTCATCGCCGCTCCGCACACGAGCACCAGCACGACAAATCGGTGGATCCGTTTGCGGGTGTTGAGCAAATGCACCGCAAGAATGAAGTAACCAACGACGGTGAGCAGCCGCGTCCACTCCGGCCATTGGCCGCGCCAGGCAAGCGAGAGGATGATGCCAACCGCCGCCCATGCGGTAAACACCAACGCAAGGACTACGGGCCATCCCGTGTAGAATCGCTTCCCTGTGGACAACGAGTTCAGAAGCCACGCCGCGATAGTGGCAATACCCACCAGCTTCGCGCCCGTGACCGGAACGCCGCCCGCGAAGGCGCCAATGTTCGACCCCGTGCCGGAAAGCAACAGTAGTGCGGTCGTGACGTACAACCCGACCATGGGGTTGCGCAACATCAGCACAAACACAACGACGCCAATCAGCGCGACGAGCGCCTTGACGCCCAAGGCCACTATCGCCAACGCAAGCACCAAGGCTATACCGGTGATTCCCAGTCCGGCCATCATGCTCGGCCGCCGTGCTCCTGCCGTATCTATCCAAGCGGTCATGGTGGATCGCTCCAAAATTCCCTGCGCCTAACCAGCCAATACTATAAACAACTTCCTCGGGACTGTCCAGAATTTACACCAATGGTTCAGGCCCCAGTCCCTCCGGGGGATCCGGGGCAATCAAACGGGCGTATTTCGACGCCACGATATAGGTGGCTACGCCAACCACGCCCTTCACGGCTGCAATGGCCCACGCCATTCCAAGCACCCCGAACCGGGGCACGACGATGACGCCAAGGATAAGCGTAGCAACAAGTTTCGCCAACTCAAGCAAGGCAATGGCTCGCGAATGCCCGAGGCCGTAGAGGGCCGCCCCCGCCGGGGCGCTGCCCATGGCAAACAGGGTGCCGATGAGCAGGATCGCGAAGAGCTTGGCGGTTTGGTCGTAGTCGGGTCCAAATGTGAGGAGCACGATGGGTCCCGACAAGACGATGATAGGCAGCGCGGCGGCGGCCGCAAGTCCCATCGGGCGCACAAAGGCCCCCAGAAAATGCCGGGTCTCGACGCCGGTCTTGAGTCCGCTTGCCTTGGGCAGAAGGGTCATGAACAAGGTGCCGATGGCCAGGTCGCCCAGTAGCGTCAGTTGGAGCGCCGCGCCGTAATCGCCGATGGAGGTCTTCGGCGCGTGAAAGGCCGCCAGCAGGAAGATGTCCACGCGCTGCACGATGCTCGTGAAGCAGCAGGCTGCGAGCACCCACTTCGCGAAGTGAAGCATCTCCTTCCAAACCGTTGCGGAGCCGGGGTTTGCGGCGAAGATGAAACTCGGCAGACACACCCACGCGAGAATGGCCGACACGATGCCCGCAAGCACGTATGCGAGGAGGATCGTGGTTAGGCCGTTCCAGACGAAGGCCAGAACCGCGCCCACGAAAATGAGGCGCAAGAGTGCGTTTAAGAGTTCCAGGCCTGCAAACGTGCCGAAGCGTTGTTGGGCTTGGTAGACAGCCTGGGCATAGCCCCACAATACCGTGGCTGCCGCCCCCGCGAACGCGATCCACACGGCCTGCGCGGATAGCGCACCCTCATGACCCGGTTCAAGCAGCAGGTCGCGCAGGGGAACGGCGAGCACTAAGCCCCCAACCAGCAATAACGCGACCAACGCCAGTTTTGCGTGGAGTATGGTCCGGTAATAGGGGAGGGCGTCCTCGGGCCGATCGGCGTGCCGCATGGCAGCAAACCGGACGAGTGTCGTGTCGAGGGCGGGCCCCACGAGTTCTGCCGCCACCTTCATGATGGATAGCAGGATGACCAAATCGGCGTAGCGCGTCGGCCCCAGGACTCGCCCAAGCAGGAGCACGGTGGCCAGTACGAGCGCACTCGACAGGACGCGCGCGGTGAATACGCCGCCGAATACCTTGGCCCAGCCCGATGTGCGTTGCGTGGAGGTGGTGTCGGCCACGGCGCGTCGTGCGGACTACGCCGCGCCCTTGGCGAACACGACGACTTGAAACGTCCGGAAAAGGATGCGGAAGTCTTCCATGAGCGACCAATTGTCGATGTACGCCAAATCGATTTCGACCCAGTCTTTGAAGACGAGGTCGCTACGGCCGCTGACTTGCTGAAGGCCTGTGATTCCGGGCCGCACGCTGAGCCGGCGGCGCTGGTCCCAGGTGTATTTTTCCACTTCGGCAGGCACGGGCGGCCGCGGGCCGACCAGGCTCATGTCGCCGATGAAGACGTTGACGATCTGCGGGATTTCGTCGATGCTGAATTTGCGAAGCCAGCGGCCTACACGCGTCATGCGGGGATCGCGCTTCATTTTGAAGACGGGCCCGTCGGCTTCGTTGTGGGCAGCAAGCTCGGCTTTTAACGCCTCTGCGTTGGGAACCATCGTGCGGAACTTGATCATGCCGAACCGGCGCCCATTCAGGCCCACCCGCTCTTGGATAAAGAACACGGGCCCAGGCGAATCGAGTTTGATTAGCATGGCCATGATCGGGAACAGCCACCACGCAACGGCCGCCAGAAAGAGAAACGACACCGCCATATCGATGACGCGCTTGAACATGAGTTGCGTAAACGCCTCGGGAATGGCCGACAGCGACAACACGGGGATGTCCTCAAGCTGGTGGACCCGGCTGGTCGCTACGCGCAAGGGGAAGAGATCCGCGATGAACCGCACAGGCACCCCGACGCCTTCGCACAGATGCGCCGCGCTTTGGATGGACTCGTAGTACTTCCGGACGGGTAGGCAAATGTAGACCTCGTCAATCACCCGCCCGAGCAGCACATGCTCCAATTCCGTGAGCGGTCCCAAGTACGCCACGCCGTATTCCTTCAGAAAATCCGCGCGCTCGGGATCGTCGTCCAAAAGCCCCACGAACTGAAATCCATAGCGTCCATGGGTAATGGCGACATCGGCCAAGTGCTTGGCCCGGGGATTTCCCCCGATCACGAGCACTTGGCGGAAGTTGTAGCCTCGGCGGCGAATGGTCCACAGAAAGAGGCGTAAGGTCAGCCGGAATGCGACAAGCAAGACGATTGCCGCGGAGCCAAAGTACGCGAAAAAGGCGCGGTCTATTCCCTGGCGGCTCACGAAGAAGGTGAGTGTCGCCGTGACGCACAGCGCAATCACAAGCGCTTTGAAGATGCCGAAGAGCTGCGCGGCCAAGCTGTCGATGCGCTGCGACGCGAAGAGTTGCTGGTCGCCTGCCGCCAGGAACCACACGACTAGAAAGGAAAAGAAATAAAACCTATGCTCGAAGAAGTGATCGCGAAGTGATATCGCGCTCCCCTCCGGCATGGTGAAATGAGTGGCAAAAAGGCCCGCCGCAAGCACACAGCTTGCGTCGAATATGGCAAGGGCCGCGGTAAGCTGGGAAGCATTTCGTTTTAGCATGGAGTCTTGTTACTGCTTACACGGTTGAATCACTACGGTGCGGCACACGTCAAGCGACAGCTTGGCGGGATTTCAAGGTACACCCTTTTTCCCCGAGCGGAGGCATACCCTACGCTTCCAACCCAGGTTGACAGCGGCTCCAGCCTAGTCCGAAGCATTTTCCCCTGTCAAGGCGATGGGCGGCAATGCTGGTCTATCATTGCCGCCCATCTTCATCTCAAACACTGCTTGGATGACCCACGTAACAGTAGGCGTGCTCCGACGCGGTCATCAGTAGCGACTGCCTCGATGAAGCCGGCGTTCGTTGGTCACGGCACGCGCGTCGCGACGATTCCGCCGGCTTGCGCCTCCACGCTCACGGCATATCCAGCGGGGACATCAAGCCGATAGCGTACTTGACCATTCTCCTTCCACCAGCGCATCGCGATTACGCCGCCGGGCACCGGCATGCGCCCTTCGCACCACTCCAGCGGCAGCTCGGCAATCCGCACCATCACCTGCTTGTTCACCGCGTCCACGTTGTACAGGCCCAATACATCGCGGTACAAGGTACGCACGATGTGCGAAGCGAAGCCATGGTTGCAGCTCGCCTCTTCCTTCACGTTCTCCCACAACGTTCCCGTGCGGTCGGCCATGTACAGCAAGTAATCGATGGACTCGGGCAGGATCTGGGCGCTTCGGCCATACCGCGACAGGATCTCGAAGCGCAGCATATTGCCGATGAACGAATTCGCGGCGCCGACTTCCGGGTACAGGCCTTTCTCTTTTCGATTCGGCCCAAACTGATCCGCGAGCTTCCCCCACAAGTCAGAATGACTCTCGGGTGTGGCCACGTCGAAGAAGAACGCGAAGTATTGGCACACCTCGGTTCGGTTACGCGTCACTTCGAGTTTGCCGTCTTTGCGCACGGCGTTGTCGACGAAGAATTCGCCGTCGAAGGATTGCTTGCGGATGGTGTCGCGCATGCGCGCCGCCTCGGCGCGCATTTCGGGCATGGAATAGAGCCTGCCGGTCACGTCCAACACGGACGCGTAGAGCATGTTCGACGGATAGTTCACGTCCTGAACGTATTTGTTCGCGTCGGACCATTCGACGAAGACCCAACTCTCCAACTTCTCGAGCAAGCCATCTTCGTTCTTGAACTTGTCGAAGTATTTCAACAGCGCCATCACGCGCGGCTTGAGGGCATCGACCATCTCACGGTCATTGCTCCGCTCGTAATACTCCTCAAGCTGCATTACGAACCACATCGCCCAATTGGGAATGAACACACCGTCGTAATGGTCCGCGGGATAGCACATCGGCAACATGCCGTCAGGCAAGTTGTCGAACTTCTCGGGAAGCAGAAAGTTCTCGATGAAGTTGCGCTCGACACGCGTGTTTCCGCACAGGTCCTTGGCGGACCGTGCCGTGAAGTAGCTATCGCACAGCCACCCCGCCCGTTCCCGATGCGGACAATCCATGAAGACATCGACGGAGTTCTGGACAAAGGTCTCGCGACCCGCTTCGAAAAGGCGGTTTAGCCGGTCGTCGGGCGATGCAAATTGCGCCTCCGCCGCGTCCGGATTCGTGTATTCGCGGAGGTATGGAGACTCGACCGTGCAGTCGCCGTCCAGTGCGACAATCTTGAGGTATCGCAGCGTGTACGGTTCGATCGACTCGACAGCATAGGTCCCCGGCTCAAGTTCGTAACTGACAATGTTTACGCAACCAAGACGCCGCCAGTCCACGTCGTCATTCGCCAGAATTTCGTCGAACAGGAAGAACACGCGGGCAGTTTTCTCGCACTTGACCGTTGCGCCGATGAACCCCGTGAGGTTCTTCCCGAAGTCCAGCACTCGATACCCATTCCGCGCCAAGGCCACGCCGGTGGGCGAATCGAAGAACGCCCCGTCGCCCGAACGCTTCGAATAACTCAGCCGCTGCAACTCGATAGAAGGCGTAACCGCCAACTCCGCCTCCGAGTATCCCTTCAGTTTCGGCCCAACATTAGTGAAAGAACGGTCCTTCCACGGATTCTCCGGTGCGGGCCCAATCTCAATCGCGCCTGCACCCAGATCCATTACAGCCGGCCGTTTCGAGAATCGTGGGTACGAAATGCCGCGTGCGATCAACTTCCTTTCGCCAACCACGTCGCATGCGACCTCAGTCGATTTTGCATTGGGGTCGCTTCGCCACGCGTCGTAACCGGGCTTTAGGCGATAGACCTCCGTGAACGGACGCTGAAAACTGTAGCGGCAGACCTTCTGCACGCGCTCGTCGATGATGTGCGCCGCGAAGGGCTTGGCCGCGTCGCCGGTTGCCGCCAGTACGGTGTCGCCGTCGTGCACTTCGGCCTGCACGAACGACGGCTGGTCCAGCACGTAGTAGCTGTTTGAGTTGTAGCCCGCCACTTCGATGGCGACCACGTTCTTTCCCGCATGAACATACTTCGAAAGGTCCCACTCGTCCACGCGAAAGAACCCTTGGGCCGCGCGCGCGGGGCCGTGCCCCACGAACTCGCCGTTCGCGTAGATGCGATAGATGGTTGCGCCGGTGACCCGCAGGCTCAAGGTGTCACCCTGCTTCGCGTCGACGACCGCCCGGAACCCCACGTTCACATTCATTTCGGTGTCGCGCCCCGCGGGCCAAACCGGTTTTGCCGCCGAGAAATCCGAAACAGACGCGTTTAACGTTGCCGCCAACAGTGCGGCGGCCAACAGCGAGACTCCCATGAAACCCCCTTTCGTTTCCTTACCGTGCAGTACCATTCAATTCGAGAGACTACGGCGCTTCGTACGCCTTGTCCCGCATGCCTTCTGTTCGTTGTTCGACGGGCGCGAGCGCCGGCAAGCCGTTCTCCGGCGCGTCGAGGTAGAAGAGCGCCACCGCCGAATAGTCGTCACGGCGGTAATGGTTCACCCACGCGCCGTCCGGGGAATCGTGCTTCGCCAGGTCCACCGGCTGCGGCTCTTCGAGCAGTCTTACGAAGCGGCCCTTGTTGTCGTTGCCCAAGGTGACCGGCGCCACCTCGATACCCTTCTTCTGCATATCCATAACGAGCTTCTTCGAAGCCCCGCCCATATGCTGAATCGTCACGCGGAGGTCTTTGTGGAAATAGATGGGCTCGGGTACGTGATACCGGTAGAATCCATACTGACCATTCTCGCCGTCGGCGACGAGGCTGCCTTGGAACCGGCATTGGAACAACCCCTGCCCCCAGCCGGTCCCGATGTAGTCTTCCGTGCCCGTTCCTACGATGGTGGGCCATTCCGTGTCGCCGTCGACATACATCTTCACTTCGCCCTCGCCCCACCATCCCACGTTCTCGGGATGCGCGATGACGCCGATGTGCGCACCGATGAACCGGCCTTTGCCCTTAATCGCCGGCAAGATTTCGAAGTCCTTGTCCAGTGGTGTCGATGATTCACGCCGCCAACTGGCGTGAAAACACAGCGCTTCCGGGTCCGGCTTGGAGGTGACAATGCAGTCGATGTCGTAGAAAAGCTGAGCTACGTCACGCTTCGACTCGTTGGTTATCGTAACCTTGGCTCCGTTGTGGAAGGGCATCGGAATGTAGCAGTTGAACGAACGTCCTTCGGGATTGCAGAAGAACTCGTTTTCCATCTTCGCGGTCCTGCCCAGAATCGCGCAGAAGAAATCGCCGAACGGCACGGATACGGCCGGCGTCGCCGCGCCGTTCCAGAACATGTCGAGCCGGAGCGCCCGCAGCATGTGCGGGTCGCGCTCGCGGATCGTAAACCACATCCGCCGAATCTCGCCGCTGCCGGCCAGATCCAGGAGCGTCTTGGTCTGCCCGGCCGGCAACACATCGCATGCCGCGCCTTTGCCCCCTTTGTTCGATTTGCCGCCCTCGCCCTTCGCGCCGGTGGGATTCTCGAAACTTACCCATCGCGATTCCGCGCCGTCCGGCACCCGATACAAATCGGACGGCGAAGCGCCGTGGGCACCCGCAATCGACGCTAGCGATAGAAGTGCAGCTAAGATGAATCGTGCCATTGGTTGTCTTCCCTCGGTTTTATGGTTGGGGGGCAGGAACCGCTTCGGGGACCGGGGGTTGCGGAAACGCCAGCGACCACTTCCCTTCCGCGTCCTGCGTCACAGTCGCGACTTCGATCCCGGTAACGTCGGTAAGCTTGATGGACGGCGTACCCTTGGCGTCCACGCGCACCGCGACGGTCGCCTTGCCCGTGCGGTCGAGCACCGCAATTGATGGCGCATCGTCCGCCCCGACCGCAATCTCCGCCCGCTTGCGTTCGTCGCGTCCAAGCAGTGCCACACTGGCCGCGCCTGCCGGATTCGCGGAAATGGACACGCGCGGTTTGCCCGACTTGTCCAGCAATTCCAGATACGACTTGCCGTCCGCGGCGACACCCAACCGCGCGCCCGGCTTGCCCTCGGCGTCGATCGCCTCAAACCGTTGCGAGCGCACCACGTTCTCTTCCGCGGACACCCCGGAACTCGTGGCAAGAACGGCCAACATCCCGCCTGCGAACGATGCCCCTATCAGCAATCCAATCAGAAGCCCACTTTGTTTCAAGTCCATGACACGCTTCTCCTTTTCCGCATGATTGCTTTCACAGCAGCGGCAATCTGGGTCCTTCCTTGTCGCTGCGTTTCACTTCGCGTACTTCGGGCGTCCACGTCAAGAGCCTGCTTTCTATACGTGCAACTTGCCATGAAGTCACTTCGCGTGACAGCGCATCGCACTGCGCTTTCGCTTCTTCCGCGCCCAAGGTTTGCGCAAGGCGCCACCACCAAAAGGCTTTGTCTGGATTCCTCTCCACGGTCCCACCCTCAGCGTAGACGCGCGCAAGACGGACAACGGCGGGCACGTACCCCGCCGCAGCTGCCTTGTGATACCACCGAAGCGCCGCACGCAAATTCCTTGCGGGGCTGTCGCTGGGTTCCATGAGCAGCCCGAGTTCGTGCTGCGCCTTGGGATTTCCCAGGCGCGCCGCGGGTTCGAGTAGCCGGAGTGCCTCGGGCACATTCATGGCGACACCGTTCCCGTAGGCCAGCATCAACCCTGCCGCAACCTGGGCCTCAAGCAAACCCGCATCCGCCGCCTTGCGATACAGGAGAATGGACTCTTCGGGGTTGGCCTCGATCCGATATCCCACGGGAGGTCGCACGCCGTGCTCCCACAAGGCAGCCAGGCCATAGAGCCCTTCCGGAACGTCGTGCTCCGCGGCGAGGCGAAGAAGTTTCTCCGTTTCCTGGAGGTCTGCCACCACGCCTTGTCCCGTTCCATAGAGATAAGCCAAAGGGTAATAGGCCTCGACGTATTTGGCGTCCGCCGCCTTGCGCAGCCATTCCAAGGCCCCAACAAAATCCCGGTTTGCGCGAACGCCCTCGAAATAGAGCATTCCCATCTCGTATTGCATCCGCGGATTTCCGCGGTCGGCCGCGCGTTTCATCACGTCGAGCTTCATGAGCATTTCGCCTCCGCTTGACCGCTTCAGGGCGGCATACCGCGCGCCAGCGCCGGCAATCGCCAATGCCAAGACAGCCACAATCGCCATCGCCATGCGCCGCTTGAGCGTCCTCTTGCTCGACTGCTTCATTACGACGGCGCCTTCGGCTCGGGGTGGACTGTGCCGGTTTGGTGCTCGCGTACAAGCCGCTCCGCTTCCGCGCGCTGCTCCTGCGTCATGGACTGCAAGATGCCTTCCAGTGTCGCGGCTGCGTCTACCGCGCCGGCATCCGACGCCGACGATGCCCACACGTAAGCATGCACCGCATTCTTCTCTACGCCACGTCCTTCCGCGTACGCTTGAGCGAGTTCAAGGCGCGCCAGCACACTGCCGTTTTCCGAAGCCCGCTGAAACCAGCGCGCCGCCTGTGCGTCGTCTGCGTTACCGGCAATACCACTCCTCGACAGAATGCCAAGCGCATACATGGCGTCCGAGTTGCCTTGACGCGCCGCCTCCTCATACCACTTCGCGGCGGCGGCATAATCGTTTGGAGCCCCAAACCCATCCGAATACATCCTCGCCAAGCGGGCCTGAGCCGGAGCCAAACCTTGGGCAGCCGCCTTCCGGTACCATAGTGCCGCTTCTTCTGCGTCTTGCTGAATGCCGAAACCGTCAGGCGCGAGGGCGCCCTGTTCATACAAGCGCGCCAGCGCGTACTGGGCTCCGGTGTGTTCCTGCGCCGCGGCTTCTCTCAGCCAACGTTCTGCACGCACGTAATTACGGGTTACCCCGCTTCCTTCGAGGTATCGCATGCCAAGGTCGTATTGAGCGCCTGCATATCCCCACGCCGCCTTTCGCTCGACCGCTCCTGCGCCGGAATGGTCGCAGGCGGAGACAAGCAGCAATGCGGCGCACAGAGAGGCGAATTGGAGCGATATCACGAGAGTTACTCGCGTTTCATGAGCGCTTTGGGCAGCATGCTTTGGCATGACGCGTAGTGTATCAAAGACTACACGCACGGTTCTCAGGGGATGCTCTGGTGATCGCGGTCGCGGATGCGGTACCAGCACAGAAGCGCGTCGCGCGCGGGGAGCGCCGGGCCTTGTCCCTCGGGCGAATTCACGTACGCATAGGCCACCGACGAATACGCAAACGGCTTCAATCGATCCGGGTCCCATGGATTCACGAACTGCATCTTGAAGCGCGACGTAAAATGAATCGCGTCCTGTGCGTGAAACCGGTACATCGCAACGCTGGCGTTCAACGTGTCTTTCACGGGCAATCCGTGCCGCGGACCCGCGAACACCCCTTCGCGAAAATACCAGCCGCCCATGAAGTAGTCTTCAAGGCCCGTGCCCGCAAAACGCGGCTTCTCCCAATCGTTGTCGACGAAGATGTACTCCGGCGCTTCGAGGAAGGACAGATAGTTGCGGTCTTGCCCCTGCATGGAGAGGGCAATGCCAACGTATTGACCCTTCCCCTGAAACTGGGCGACATCGATTGGAGTGGGCCCGTCATTGCGGCCCGTGTGAAACTGGGCGTGGAAGTAACCCGCATCGCCGGGAACCTCGTCGGTGAGCTGATAGAGGACGTTCATGAAGACGTCCGTATCGATCTTCTCATCCATGTTCTCGATCTCGATGCGGAATCCCTTGCGGAACGGCATGGGGAACTTGCAGAAGAACCCCCCGCTCGAAGTGCCCACGTAATCCGACGCAAAATTGGCGACTTCGCACAGGCCCACGCCGAAGAAATCGCCCGCGGGCGCCTCCACGGCGGGTTTTGCAGCGCCGTCCCAATAGATGCGCACGATCAGGGTCTTCAAGATCGTCGAGCTGATTGGCGCATCCGTATTCCAGTGTTGCCAAAACCAACCAGGGAAGGTCATCCACAGGTTGGCGATGTAGCCCTTGCCTTGGACGTCGCCGATGGTGATGGCTTCGCCTCTGGGAATCCGGACCGTCTTGGAGCGGCGCTCCAGGTTGAACGTCGTCAATTGCTGCGTCTGCGCGTTGCGGTTTCGGGCTATCTCAAGCGACGAAGAAACGGAAGCGTTGTCGCCCATGGCAGGCACCCTCGTGTTGGGACGAAATTTCGCCGGCGCGCCCGCCGCATATGCGGCCGTGGCCCCGAGCACCAAAATGGATAGAGCGGACACGAATCTCACGTTCATCGAAGGAGCCTCCCTCAGTGCGGCGTTCATCGTCCAAGCATGGTGGCTGAATCGCCGCTGGATTTCCAGAGTCCGCATTACTGGCCGCCGTCCTCCGGCATTGTCTATACTTGGCGCGCAACCGGGCAACGCAACCCTCAAAAGGAAGCACTACGCATGGCCAAGACAAGCAAGGCGCCGCTCCGCGAAGAAGTAAAACCTGAGGATACCTGGGACCTTTCGCCCCTGTTCAAGAACGATGCAGCCTGGCATAAGGCGTACGCGGAATTCGAACAGCGCATCGAAGGGTTTGGCGCGTTTCGCGGCCAACTCGGGAAGTCGGCGAAGATGCTTCGCGGGTGCTACGACTTCGATGTCGATCTGGACAAGCTGGCGGAGCGCCTTTCGCAATATGCGTTTTTGAAGGCCTCGGAGGACGTGGCAAACAGCACGTACCAGGGCATGGTGCAGCAGTATGTGTTCATGGCCACGCGCGCGGGGGAGGCGGCGAGTTTCATCGCGCCGGAGATTCAGGCCATCCCCGAGAAGAAGATCAATGCCTATCTCAAAGATCCCGTGCTCAAGGATTTCCGCTTCAGCTTGGAGAAGCTGCTGCGATACCGTAAGCATATCCTCTCCGAGAAAGAAGAGCGCTTGCTGGCGATGCAAGGCGAAGTGGCGGGCACGGCGGGTAAAGTCTTCGGCCAGTTGAACGATGCCGATCTGAAGTTCGGAGAGGTGAAAGACGACCGCGGCCACAAGGTAGAATTAACGCAAGGCTCGTTTCGCAGCTTGCTGGAGTCGCCCAAGCGCGCGGTTCGCAAGCAGGCCTTTCACCAGTTCTACAAGGAATATGCCGACCACTCGAACACGCTCGCGGCGGCGCTCGGTTCATCGGTGCTTCAGGACATCTATCACGCGCGTGTGCGCAATCATCCTTCCGCGCTCGAAGCGTCCCTCTTCGGCGACAACGTACCCGTCGCGGTATACGACAGCCTAATCGAGGCCGTTCACAGCCATCTCGACACCATGTATCGCTACTTCGAGGTGCGAAAGAAGGCATTGAAACTGGGCCAGATACACGCCTACGACATCTTCGTCCCAATTGTCCCCACGAAGCGCGTGAACATTCCCTACGACAAGGCGGTCTCGACGATACTCGATTCGCTGGAACCGCTGGGGGCGGAGTACGGCAAGGCGCTTGAGAAAGGGCTCAACGGGCGTTGGGTGGATCGCTACGAGAACAAGGGAAAACGAAGCGGGGCGTTTTCGTCGGGGGCGTACATCGGCCCCCCTTACATTCTCATGAACTACCGCGACGATGTCATGGACAGCATGTTCACGCTGGCGCACGAGGCCGGGCATTCGATGCACACGTATTTCAGCGCGCGCAATCAGCCGTATCAGTATTACAACTACACGATCTTCGTCGCGGAAGTCGCCTCGACCTTCAATGAACAATTGCTCGGCAAACACCTGTTCGAGCGCGCGAAAGACAAGCGCACCCGCGCCTTTCTCATCAACAAGGAAATCGACGAAATCCGGGGCACCATCATCCGCCAGACGATGTTCGCGGAATACGAGAAGATTATCCATGCCATCGCGGAGAGCGGCGAACCTTTGACGCTCGAACGGTTAAGGGCCGAATATCGCGCGCTACTCGACCTGTACTTCGGACCAAAGTTCGCGCTCGACGAAGAACTGTCGCTGGAAGGGCTGCGCATCCCGCACTTCTACAGCGCCTTCTACGTGTACAAGTACGCGACGGGATTGTCCGCCGCGATTGCCTTGTCGCAACGCGTGCTCAACGGGGGCAAGGCCGAACGGGACGCGTACCTGCGTTTTTTGTCCAGCGGCGGCTCGAAGTTCCCGCTCGACCTCTTGCGCGATGCGGGCGTCGACATGGAGCGGCCAGAGCCCGTGGCAACGGCCATGGCGCGATTCAAGTCCCTAGTCGATGAATTGGAGGCGTTGATCTAGCTACTTGGTCGCCTCCGTGCTTGTTGTGCATGTATTTGTGACGCCCGGTCTACGTGCCGGGCGTTTCTATTGTGCCCAATGCGGCGGGCTGGAAAACCCGCCCTCCGCGACCTTCTCCAATACATGCTCGCCGCCTACATCTTCCGGGCGATGTGTGCTACTCTGTCCCCGGAAGTAACCAGGGGAGAATCTACGAATGACCACGTGTGCGCGAATTGCAGCCGGTTTCACTGTTGCTGTCTTTATGATGGCCGTCTCACTGTGCGGGATTTCGAGCCTCGCGCAGGAACAACCCGCCCCGGGAACAGTGCACCTGTTCAGCGGGAAAGACCTGTCGGGGTTTTACACCTTCCTTAAAGATCGTGGACGCGACGTCGACCCGAACAAAGTATTTACCGTAAGCGACGGAATGTTGCGCATCTCGGGCGAAGAGCTTGGGTGCGTCACGTCGACTCAGGAGTTCGAGAATTACCGGCTTGTCGCCGAATTTAAGTGGGGTGAGAAGACTTGGGCCGGGCGCGTAGACAAGGCGCGCGACAGCGGCATCCTGCTGCATTCGGTCGGTGCGGACGGCGCGTACGGCGGGATTTGGATGCACTCCATTGAATGTCAGCTCATTGAAGGCGGCACCGGCGATTTCATCGTCGTGGGTGATGGCACGCCCACGTTCGCCATTACGAGTCCCGCCGCGCCGGAGAAGGACGCGGATTGCTACGTCTATCAGCCCGGCGGAAAACCGGCCACGATCAATGGCGGACGCATCAATTGGTTCGGACGCGATCCCGGCTGGAAAGATGCAAAGGGATTCCGCGGGCCAAAGGATGCCGAGAAGCCCGTGGGCGAATGGAACACGTACGAGTGTATCGCCAAGGGCAACACGATCAAGTTGATTCTCAATGGCGTTACCGTGAACGAATGCTTTGACGTCAAGCCCAGCAAGGGCCGCATTCAAATCCAGTCCGAAGGCGCGGAGATCTTCTTCCGCCGCTTCGACGTAGAGCCGTTGACCAAACCCTAGCCGGGACAATGCCGGCCTGTTCGGTTCAAACCTGGAAACCGGAGTGCTCATCATGATGACACGCGGCATTCTTGTCGCGGGTATCGCGGTGGTCTGCGCCTATGCGGCCGCGCCGGACTCACCCCTGCTGCTCGTGTGCAACAAACACGACGATACAATGACGTTTGTCGATCCGGAGAAGCTGGAGCCTATTCAGACAATCCCCACGGGTCCCAATCCCCACGAGATCGTGTTGACGCCGGATCGGCGGTTCGCGTATCTCTCCAACTACGAACCGCCCGGCAACACCATCAGCGTGATCGACCTTGTCCGGCGCAAGCACATCCAGCAGATTTCGACGGGGGACTATGGCCGGATTCACGGCGCGGCGATGGCGCCGGACGGCAAACATGCCTATTTCACCGCGGGCCAGAGCGGTTACGTGATCGAAGTGGATACGGCTACGAACACCGTGACTCGCCAAATCCCGACGCACGGGAAGATCTCGCACATGGTTTTGGTGTCGTCCGATGGCGCGTTGCTGTACACGGCCAACATCGACACGCAGAACGTGTCCATCATCGACCGGGCATCCGGCGAGCTGCTGGCGCAAGTCCCCTGCGGCAAAGGCGCGGAAGGCATGTGCTTTACGCCGGACGGCAGGGAGTTGTGGGTGGGCAATCAAGACGCAGGCACAATCACGGTGATTGACGTAGCTTCCCGCACCGCCCGCGAGACCTTCCCTTGTCCGGGAATGCCGGTCCGCATCCGCTTCACGCTGGATGGCAAAAAGGCGCTCGTGGCAAGCTGGACCACAAACGGGGAGCTTGTCGTTCTCGATTCGAAGTCGCACGCGGAAATCAAGCGCGTGCCCGTTGGCGCCCAAGCCATCGGACTCGAGCTGACGCCCGATGGGAAGCGGGTATTTGTAGGGTGCGAACATCGCGACGGTATTCACGTCGTCGATCTTGCCACTCTTGAGGTCGTCGCGAAGATCGCGACGGGCGACGGTTCCGATGCCATGGCATGGTGGGAGCTGCCGGCGAACTGACGGTCCATATTCAAAGGGGAAACGTGCGATGAAACGGTGGCTATTCGTTGCCTCGATAACTCTCGTCTTTTCTGCGATGACGGCGGCGGCCGGCGAGGCGCCAAGCCAGCTTCTATTCGTTTCGCCGGAAGGGAACGACGCATGGAGCGGTAAGCTCGCTGTTCCCAACGAGGCGAAGACCGACGGGCCGTTCGCAACGCTCATCCGCGCACGCGACGAGGCGCGAAAGATGAAGGCCGAGACGGGGACAGCGCTTGGCGGCCTAACGATTACGGTACGCGGTGGCTCGTATTTCTTCGACGCGCCGCTGGCGTTGACCGCCGAAGATTCCGGTACACCAGATGCCCCCGTCGTATACATGGCTTTCCCGGGCGAAGAGGTGCGGTTCATTGGCGGAAAGTCGATTTCGGGACTTGAGCGCGTAGCCGACGAGGCAGCACTTGCGCGTCTTGATGAACGCGCAAGGGGGCACGTCTATTGCGCCAATCTGAAGGCTCAGGGAATTGCCGATTTTGGAGTGCCCGGCGCAGGAGTCGAGTTGTTCTTTCAGGACACGCCGATGACCTTGTCCCGCTGGCCCAACGAAGGTTTCGTGAACATCGTCGACATCGTCGTCGAAGACGGCCACCAGATTCACGGCAACAAGGGAAGCAAGGTCGGACAATTCAAGTATGAAGGAGACCGTCCTTCGCGATGGGCCAACGAGAAAGACGTGTGGGTGCATGGCTACTGGTTTTGGGATTGGTCGGAGCAGCGCCATAAGGTCGCGTCGATCGACACCGCCAATTCCATCATCAGCGTCGCCGAACCGTACCACGGGTATGGGTATCGCAAAGGCCAGTGGTATTACG
>JBAZRU010000002.1:0-34108 GCA_041662805.1 Candidatus Hydrogenedentales bacterium
GACTTCGGGGAAGGCGCCGGCGCTGTGTTGCACCACTGGGACGCCGCAAGCGCCTGCTTCGAGAATGAACATGCCGAATGCTTCGCCCTGCGGGGCGGGCACGGAGAGGACCGTGAGCGACCTAATGAACTTCTCGCGGGTATCCCGGTCGAATTCTTCAACGATTTCCACGTCGGCGGCGACACCCGCCGCGTTCAGTTTGGCCAGCATGGCGCGAACATAATCCTTGTCGCCGCTGGTGACCCCGCCGGTCGCGCGCAGGCGGAGGCTGTTCAGGCGCGGATCGGCTTTGAGCTCGATGAAGGCATCGACGAGTGCCGTGAACCCTTGGCTGGCATGTATTCTCGACAGATACCCTAGCACGGGTACACTCGGACTCTCGGAGGTTGGTTCAGAGACTCCCCATTCGATTCCGAGGTAAACAGTGGAAATGCGATCCCGCGGAATCCGCGCCCGCTGGGTCATTTGATCCGCGTACCAGTCGCTCACGGCTACGAAGGCATCGACGTCGCGCGCCTTCTCCGCGATGATGTTCCAGCAGCGCTCGCGCCAATCGGGGGACATCGCGTCCAGCCAGGTGTCTTCATCCTGCAGGCTGCACGCGATCGGCACGTCGAGCACGCGGCGGATCTCCGCGGCCACGCCGAGAAGCAACGCGTTGGAGATGTGTACGATATCGGGCTTCGGCAGCTCTACAATCCAAGACATCAGGCGGTCGAGTTCTTTTCGTTGCCGCCCATCGCGCCCCTGCAGCATCGAGAAGGTCATTGGCGCCAGATCGGCTGCCCGGGTCGAGCCTTCGCGCGATGCCGCCTTCCGCAGGACCCATGCCGAATCGAGCAACCGGTCGAGCCAGCGAGGCGTGTTGCGAAACAATCCCAAATGCTGCTGGAGGTAGACGTTGACTCCTCCGAAGAACACGCTCGTGCCGTTCGCGAGGCCTTCCGCATCGAGCAGGATTGGAAGGTACAGCGGGACTACGATGACATCGTGTCCTTGCCGGCGCATGGCGCGAACCATCTGGCCGTCCCGCAGGCAATTCTGGCAGTAGAAGGTCCCGCCCGTGCCTGGTGTGAGCGATAGAATCCTCATGCGTTCCGTAAGTCTCCGCGGCGAAGCGCCAGTGTCGCGATTGTGGTTCCGCGAAAGGTCAACGTGATTCCTATCCTACCCTTTTCCGCCGTTCCGAAGGACATAACACGTGCAACGTCAAAAATGTTCTTCGATCGCTGGCGCCGATTCTCCTCGAAATGGTCCGTGCGCTCACGCGGACGGGGGACGCTTCTTGGTCGTCTTCTTGCCGGAGTTCTGTTTGGGATCGGGCGGAAGGCCCACCCATTGAAGCAGGCCCCCGACCAATGCGCTGGCCCCTGCCACCGAAGCGACGGCCACAATACGCCCGAGAGGCGCCAGTTCGGAATGACCAAAGATAAACAGGAGGTATATGGTCGAGAGCAGCGAGATCGCCAACGACACCCGACATGTAACGAGCAACAGTTTTCGCACTTCACCCGACTCCTCGTGTGCGCCGTTTTCCAAGTTCGACGCATCAGGCTCCAGCATAGCGGCAAGCGGCAGTCCTTGTCTCGTTGCAGGATCCCCGCGGGTGTACGTCAGAAGAGTAGGACGGTATCCGGGCGGTTATTGCCTTCTACCTCGAAGAGGTTTCGTCTTCTAGCCCCGGGTTGCCTGGCGGAGTCGACAGACGAAGCCGGGCTACCCAGGGTTGAAGCCCACCCGCAAAGGCAAGCCTGTAGGGCTTGTGGCCTTGTTTCGCGAGTCTCTTTGCGCCAGTCGATCAAGGCCACAACCCGTACCGGGTTGACGATTGAAGGGGTTCGGCGACCCAAGGTAGCGGCGCGCCGTCTTGAGGACTGCGCGCCGCAACCTTGGGCTGAGGAGGCATAACGCCTTGGCGTAAAGATGGCTCGGTTCAGAGGCTCGGCGAAAGGATTGACCCGCAAGAAGAAGAGGGGCCAAAGAACGGCCGTTCCTGGGCAAGGGATAAACTGTAAATGGATCCATTCAATTGTCCAGCCTAATTCCCGCAAATATTCGCCATTCCCACTTTTCAGACGCACACCGCAACTCCGCCTTGCTCTTGATTTCCGGATGAGGTGCGGTTGATACTGCGTTTCCTCTTCGATAGGTCTGTCCTCAAGAGCGTTCGCGGGCAGTATTGTGCGCGACACAAGGAATCGCAATGACCGAAACACGGCACGGCATACCGTATCCCGACCCCATGCCCTCACCGACTCCCGAGCACCAACGGCGCATCTCGAAGCAGAAGTGGTTCGAGGTCGCGACCGTTCTCTTGCTGATTGCGGCAGGCTTTGGATTTCTGGGATGGCGCGACTACCGGGCCCATCATCGCACGGAACCCGCTAAGTCGTTGGAGGAGGCGTCGAAGGCGATCGAATCGGCGGGGTGCGCTCCGGCAGGCACGGCCAAGATCTTTAATCGGCACTTCCTGTCGTACCGTCAGCAGCTCGAGGACTTTGAGTGCCACGTCAATCTCGTGGGCGTGGAACCGGGCTTGCCGCTCGAGACTGCCGTGATATGGCTTACCCCAAAAGCCGGCCAAGCTCCGGCATCGGAGGAGTCGCTGCAGAAGGCAGTGAACTCGGTTGGCGTACTTGGGCAGACCCTGGTGGCCTCATCGAGCCAAGCCCTTGAGGCGGCCTCCAAGACCATGGAATTCCTCAGTGACGCAAAGCGCCCGCACGACAAAGGAGTCGCCGGGACCACCGATGGATGGAAATTGACCTATGTGACGTACCGGGAGTACGACGCGGACGGTGCTCCGGAACCGGTCTTGTGTATGGTCCTTCAGAGCCTGTCCGCGGCATCGGAATCGACGTTGGCGGATTTCAATCGGACAATGTACGAGGCCATCCATCAGGGGGTGGACGTAGAGACGGCATTGCGCGCCGAGGCGGAGGGGAAAAGCGGCGCGTGATATGCGTTGTCGCAATTTCCCTTTTCGACACGTTTTGGGTAATCTTGTCGAGCAGTCCGGCGTTTCACCGGCAGTGAAGACGCACCCAGGGAGTGGCGGCGCTGGCTTCCCGCGGAGCGCATCGCATAAGTCACCAAACGGCATTGCGTTACGTGACTGCTTGAATCGCGGGATTCGCGTGTCGTGACGGCGTCCTTCGGCGCGCGTTTTGGAATATCCAATGCTTCATCTGTGTTTGTAGACGTGTAGCTGTATATCCTGTCCCCGGTTGACTTTTTTACGGTGCATGCGATCGGTTGCCTTCGATTGTACACGCCCGGTTGTCGTTGCCCAGCGTTTCTCGAGCATGGAGCTTGTGGCTACATGATGTCTTTGAGGATAGACCTCAATAAAGTGGGCAACAATCCACGGAGCAGCTTTGCCATCATCACAGGCACGGTTCTGTTCTGCTCCGCCGTTTCCATTATCACGATCTTCGCTTGGCTGCTGAGCAATCCCACGCGGGACTTCCAGGCGGAAGTGCCCGGAAAGGACGGCGCTCCGGCGCCCGGATCGATCTCGTCCGCAAAGATCGACTTGGCCGGCATCTTCGAGACGTTTGACGGTCAGCCCTCCCAACTCGGCGGCGCATGGACGAACTTCCGCGGCCCAGATTCGAACAACATCGCTGTGGATGCGCCTAAGCTGGCGGATTCGTGGGGGGCCGAGGGCCCCAAGGTGGTGTGGAGCACGCCTGTGGGCGATGGATACGCTTCCCCCGTCATTCTCGACGGGCGTGTGTTCCTCATGGACTATGACGTCAAGAAGAGAGCCGACGCGATTCGATGCTTCTCCTTGGACGACGGGCGCGAGATTTGGAGGCGCTCGTACGGAATCAACATCAAGCGCAATCACGGCATGTCTCGAACCATCCCCGCGGTCACGAAAGACTATCTGGTCGTGATGGGACCGAAGTGCCAAGTGGTATGCGTGGATACCGCAACGGGCGATTTTCGGTGGGGCATCGACCTTCAGCAAGAGTACGGCACCACCGAGCCTTTGTGGTACACCGGACAATGCCCGATTATCGACGACGGAAAAGTGATATTGGCTCCGTGCGGCAAAGACGTTTTGATGATGGCCGTTGACTGCAAGACGGGTGATGTCGTCTGGAAGACGCCGAACCCGCATGGATGGAACATGTCGCACGCTTCGGTCGTTCCGATGACTGTGCTCGGCGAGAAGTCCTACGTGTACGGCGCGCTGGGCGGCATGGCAGGCGTGTCGGCGAGTCCGGAGACCGCGGGTAAGTTGCTTTGGGAACTGCCGTGGGACGCGAAAGTCGTTGCGCCTTCTCCGGTCAAGGCAGGCGAGGATCTGATATTCGCGACGGCAGGCTATGGGCGAGGAAGCCGTCTTCTGAAGTTGAGCAAGTCCGGCGCCACAATGAACGCCGAGATTGTCTACGACAAGCCGCCCGAGCAGATCCTGTCGTGCGAGCAGCAGACACCTATCTTCTACAACGGACTCTTGTACGGCATCATGCCCAAAGATGCGGGTGCGCTGAAAGGCCAGTTTGTCTGCTACCGGCCCGACGGCACGCTGGTTTGGTCAAGCGGTCAGGACAATCGGTTTGGACTGGGCCCGTTTCTATTGGCGGACAACAAGTTTCTGCTCTTGGGCGACGATGGCGTGTTGACGATGGCCGACGCGACGAAACAGGAGTTCGTGCAGCTTGGCCAGGCTGCCGTGCTCAAAGGACACGACGCGTGGGGCCCGTTGGCATTGGCGGGAACGCGGCTGTTGTTGCGCGACATGAATACGTTGGCGTGTGTCGATTTGGGTGTGTAGGCACAAGAGAAGACAGCAATCGATATGAAAGAACCGGTTCGACAGATCAAGCATGCATGGATTGCCGGAATCGCGATTCCGGCAATAGGGCTGGCCTATTTCTACCTGCTGGGATCGAGCAATTTCCCCGAGCCCGGCGCCAATATCGAATACGACATACAGGACTTCGAAGATCTCGACAAGATCGAAACCAGCTACAAGGAAGAGACGCCGATCGTGCCGAAGGCGGAGAACCCCCGGGCCCTCGCGGTTGCGCACGACAAACTCTACGTGGCGGCTAAAGACGCTGTCCTTGTGTTCGACGCGAACGATACGGAAATTGCCCGCTACGCGATTGCAGGCACGCCCAGTTGCCTCGCGGCTGCGGCGGATGGCGTGCTTTACGTCGGCATTCGCAATAAGGTTTTCGTCTTGGATGCCAATGGCGCGGTGACCGCCGAGTGGTCCGGCTTCACCGAGCGTAGCTTCATTACGTCGATTGCCGCGAGCGGGCAGGACGTATATGTCGCCGATGCGGGGAAGCGCGTCGTGTGCAGGTTCGATCGCAACGGTACGCTGCAAGCGAGAATCGGCGAAAAGGATCCGGCCAGGGATGTGCCCGGCCTCGAAGTGCCGAGTCCCTATCTTGATTTGGCCGTCAACGGGGACGGGGACTTGTGGGTGGTCAATCCCGGCAAGTTGGGTTTTGAGCAGTACCGGAATGACGGCAGCCTTGTGACCTCGTGGTATCGCCCATCGTTGAAGCTGGATGGGTTTCCCGGATGCTGCAATCCAACGCACATCGCGTTCGACACCAAGGGCGAGCTGTATACCTGCGAAAAGGGGCTTGTCCGCGTGAAATCGTTCGAAGTGACTTCCGGCGAATTTGGAGGCTTGGTTGCAGGGTCCAAGCTGTTCCCACAGGAACAATCCCTCAGGGATCTCGTGGTCGATTCGAAGAATCGCATCCTGGTCCTCGATGGTCAACGCAGCGCAATTCGCGTGTTTGCACTCAAGGAGAACGCACATGGAACCGCGGCAAGTCAGCCGATATGAGTTCATGCAAAACCTCGGACGAGGGGGGATGCTGGCGGGAATGCTGGGCGTGGCTCTTGCCGCGCTGCATGGCACGAAAGAAGTGAGCGAGTGCATCGGCGAGAATCATTGCGCATCTTGCTGGGCCTACGGCGGGTGCTCGTTGCCCGAGAAAAAGGAGACGACAGATGAGTGAAGGGACCGCATTCGACCGGCGCGACTTCATTCGAGGCGCTGCTGCCGTAGCGTTCGCCGGGACGGCCTATTCGGCCGTCGGCGAAAAGGGCGAGGAAATGGTCTGGCAGTTGGACCCCAACAAATGCACGCAGTGCGGTCGCTGCTCTACGCACTGTGTTATTAATCCGTCCGCGGTGAAGTGCATCAATCAATTCAACATCTGCGGGTATTGCGATCTGTGTTTCGGTTACCTGCAGCCGGGGTCGAGAGGGCGCGACACGGGCGCGGAGAACGAGCTGTGCCCGACGGCTGCAATCAAGCGCACGTACATTGAAGACCCCTATTACGAATATGTGATCGACGAAGATAGTTGCATTGGCTGTGCGAAATGCGTGAAGGCCTGCCTCGTGTTTGGAAACGCGTCCTTCTATCTGCAGATCCGGCAGGACATCTGCATCAACTGCAACGAATGCTCTATTGCCAAGGCATGTCCCTCCGATTCGTTCACGAAGGTGCCCAAGTCGAAACCGTACATCTACCTGACCGGTGACGTGGAAACGACGCGTTCTCAGCCTTCCTCGGATCCCAACCCTCCGCAGACAACGTTAGGTCCACGCGGTGAAAACAGTTAAGATCGCAACGATTCTGTTCCTCCTTCTTTTGCCTGCGATGTTCTGCGGCGCGGCGGAGATACGCTTTCCTCCGCCCGATTTTCAGACCGGCTACACGCTGCCGGATTTGCATTCGCCCACGCCCATCAGCAGCAACGGCCCGAGGGACGCCGCGATCCTTTTCGTTGCCTTGGCGGTTACGACATGGATGGTGTTCAAGGCGCGGTCGCGTCGCGGCCTCTTTATCATCAGCATCTTTTCCCTTGCCTATTTTGGATTCTATCGAACGGGCTGTATTTGTCCCGTGGGTTCCACGCAAAACGTGATGGCGGCGATATTTATACCCGATGTGGGCGTTTCGGTGGCCGTTCTTTCGTTCTTCGTGTTGCCGCTGTTGTTTTCCTTGTTCTTTGGCAGGGTGTTTTGCGCGTCGGTATGTCCGCTGGGAGCCATTCAAGAACTCGTGGCCATCGCGCCCATACGCATTTCGCCCGCGTTGGACCGCACGCTCGGCCTCGGACGATACGCCTACTTGGGATTGGCGGTGCTCGGCGTTGCCACCGGTTCCGGCTTCTTCATCTGCCGCTGGGACCCCTTCGTTGGAATCTACCGGATGGGGCACAGCTTTGGAATGCTTCTGGCCGGCGCCGCGATCCTGACGCTGGGCGTGTTTGTGGCCCGGCCGTATTGCCGATTCCTCTGTCCGTATGGAGTGCTTCTGGGGTGGATGTCCCGGTTCTCGAAGTGGCATCTCGACATACCGCCCTCCCCTTGCGTCAAGTGCCGGTTGTGCGAGAATTCGTGCCCGTACAATGCGATCGACATGCCTACGCCTACGCACCTGGTAGGCGACCCGGACGTGGGAAAGCGCAGGATTCGGCGGCTCGTTTATGCATCGCCGCTCATAATTGCTATTGGCGCGACGTTGGGCTATTTCATGCATGAACCGCTGTCGCGCATGCATCCGACCGTCGCGTTGAGCGAACGCATCGCCGCCGAAGATGCGGGAACGATTGCCACAGATATTCTGGAGACCAAGACCTTCCGCGCCGGCAAGCGGACCATCGCGGAGATCAATGCCGAAGCGGTGACGATCCGCGAACGCTTCAAGACGGGCGGAGCTTGGCTGGGCGGCTTTCTGGCGCTTATCATCTGCCTCAAACTGATTGGCCTGTCGACGGTCCCCAAGCGAGACGTCTATACGCCCAATAAGTCGACCTGTTTCAGTTGTGGACGTTGTTATCCGTATTGCCCCGTTGAACCCGAACCAAAACGAATTTGAGACATGCTAGAAAAGAAAGAATTCGAGAAGAACGATTTTCTGTGGCGATTATCCAGCGCGGTTGCGATGGTGTCGGGCTTATTCTCGCTCGTCGTGTTTCTGTTGCTCGTATTCAACTACGTGCAGCTTCGAAACGTCGATCCCGTCAACAACACGTTGATTACGAAGATGCGCCAGGACTACGCTGCGCTTCCCGAAAAGGACGTAGCCTTGGCCGAGCGCATTCGCGATCTCGATCTGCTGAACCGGAAGGCGTTCTTCACCAGTCAGAAACATCTGCGCACCGGCGCCATCCTGCTGCTTGTTGGCATATCGATATTCATGATTGCGTCCAAAGGCGCTTTTCGCTGGCGTCGCGAGGCCCCCGGGCTGGATGCAACACCGACCGCCGACAAGGAGTTTCTGGCATTCGCTCAATCGCGGCAGTTGATCACCTGGGCTTCGGTGGGGATTCTGGCGTTGGGAATGACCTCCGCTCTCTTGACCGAGAGTCTCGTGATGAAGAATGCGAATGCGAGCATTTCCCCGCCGGCCGAACCGTCCGCAAAGGATACAGCCGTCGAGCCCACGGCAGAAGCTGGCGCGGGGCAGCCCATCGTTGTTGCCAAGGCTGAACTGAACCTTCCCACTTGGGAAACGATGGAGAAGAACTGGCCCAGCTTCCGAGGGCCGGGGTCTCTTGGCACCGCGCACTTCACGACTGCTCCAATGGATTGGGACGTCGATACGGGAAGCGGTGTGCGTTGGAAAGTGGAGATTCCTCTTCCCGGAGCAAACTCCCCCGTCATTTGGGAGAACAAGTTGTTCTTGTCCGGCGCCGATGAGAAGACGCGCGAGATTTATTGCTACGACATTAATGACGGCAAGGAGCTTTGGAAGCACGCAGTAGAAGACTTGCCGGGCGCTTCCCAGACGCCGCCCAAAGTGAGCGAGGACACGGGGTATGCAGCGCCAAGCATGGTTGTTCACGGTGGGGCCGTGTTTGCGATCTTCGCCGATGGAGACTTGGTAGCGTGCGATCTTGATGGCAAGCGCCTGTGGGGAATCAACGTGGGTATTCCCCAGAACCACTACGGCCACTCGTCTTCGTTGCTTGCGTACGATAAGTTCCTTTACGTTCAACTCGACGAGAGCGTCGATCCGAAACTTATTGCGCTCGACGTCGCAACCGGCAAAGAGGTGTGGGTAGCGAAACGCACGACCATTTCCTGGGCTTCGCCAATCCTCGCCCGCACGGAATTCGGCCCTCAACTCATCCTGAATTCCGAATCGACGGTTGACGCGTACGATCCGCTGACGGGCGCGCCGCTGTGGAGCCAGGAGTGCCTGGACGGCGAAGTGGCCCCCTCCCCCTGCTACAGCAACGGTATCGTGTTTGCGGCAAACGAATATGCGATTGCCACGGCAATTCAGTTGGAGAAGTCGAATGCCGGCGTTACGCCGAAGGTCCTTTGGGAGTTCGACGAATACCTTCCTGAAGTGTCGAGCCCGGTTGGCGATGGGGAGCGTTTCTATTTCGGAACGAGTACCGGGACTCTGGTTTGTCTGGATGCCAAGACGGGGACGAAGCTGTGGGCGGAAGAGTTGTCGGAGGGATTTTACTCCTCGCCGGTGTTGGTGGGCGACCGTATTTACATTTCCGATATGGCGGGACAGATGTACATCGTGAAGGCAGGGTCGGCGTATGAGCTAATTGCCACGCGGAAGATGGGTGAAGAAGTCTTCGCGACTCCCGCATTCATGGATGGACGAATTTATGTGCGCACGCAAAAGCACCTGTTTTGCATCGAGCAAGCCAATGCCTGACACCTGCGCCATAGCGACGGATATCGATCTCCTCGAGATCGATCGGATCGTCGAGGAGAACGGACGAGGGCCGGAGGCAGTTATACCGATTCTCCAGGCGATTCAATCGAAGTACCGCTACCTGCCTACTCCCGCGCTGATGCGCGTGTGCGAACTCACGGAGATCACGCCGGCGAGCATCGAGGGCGTCGCCACGTTCTATTCGCAGTTCCGCCGGGACCCCGTCGGCAAGCACGTCATCAGTCTGTGCGACGGTACGGCCTGCCACGTCAAGGGCGCCGAAGACGTACACGAGGCCATGAACCTTGAGATTGGCATGGAGAAAGGGAAGGACACCGACCCGGACGGACGCTTCACGATTCGAAAGGTTGCGTGTCTGGGGTGTTGTTCGCTGGCGCCCGCGATGCAAATCGACGGCGTGACCTATGCCCATGCCGGGGCGGATACGATTCCCAGCATCTTGCTCGATTTCGAGAAACGCCAGGTCGAGAAGTCGCACCAGAACGGGCAGAAGAAACGCGCCGTAAAAGAAACCGGCGCGGAGATTCGCATCGGCCTGGATTCGTGCTGCGTGGCCAGCGGGACCGATCGCATTGAGCTTGCGATCCAACGGGCACTGATGGAAATCGAATCGGATGTGCCCATTAAGCACGTGAGTTGCGTCCACATGTGCCACTCGGTCCCAGTCATTGAAGTGGTCGAACCGAACAAGGAGCCGACGCTGTACGTCAAGGTGAAGGAAGAAGACGTATCGGCGATTGTCTCGCGTCACTTCAAGCCGCGCAGTCCGTTCCGCTGGGTCCAATCGTCGTTGCTGCGCTGGACGGAGCACCTCTACGGCGGCATTGAAGGCGAAGAGATCCTGGAGCGTCACGATAGCGATATTCGAGAAGACCACGTATCGACTTTCTTGGGCGCGCAATATCATATCGCCACCGAGCACAGAGGCGACCTGAATCCCGGAGACCTTGGCGAGTATCTGCGCCGGGGCGGGTTTATGGCCGTGGAGAAGTGTCTGTTCGGCAAGGCAAGCGGGCGGGCGCTCTTAGCGCTCCATCACGGCAAAAAGACCGCGGAGCAACCGGCGGGCACCCCGTGGACTTCTCAACAGATTATCGACGAGATCATTGCGAGCGGCTTGCGAGGGCGCGGCGGCGCCGGGTTCCCAACCGGCAAGAAACTACAATTCGTTCACGACGCCCCCGGCGAGAAAAAGTACATCATCTGCAACGGCGACGAAGGCGATCCCGGTGCGTTCATGGACCGCATGATTCTGGAGTCGTACTCGTTCCGCGTGATCGAAGGGATGATTCTGGCCTCGCTTGCGGTAGGCGCGGATGAGGGCTTTCTGTATATTCGCGCGGAGTATCCGCTCGCAACCAAGCGCATGCGCAGTTCTATCGCCGATTGCGAGGCTGCGGGTCTGCTTGGACCCAGCATTTTAGGAAGCGGCAATTCGCTGCGCTTGCATGTGAAGGAAGGCGCGGGAGCGTTTGTCTGCGGGGAAGAGACGGCCCTGATCGCATCGCTTGAAGGCAAGCGCGGGATGCCCACGATACGCCCGCCCTATCCGGCGCAGTGCGGCCTGCATGAATGTCCTACGCTGATCAACAATACCGAGACGCTGGCGATGATCCCGTGGATCGTCCGCAACGGCGCATCGAAATTCGCCGCGCTGGGCACCGAGCGCAGCAAGGGCACGAAAGTATTCTCGCTCGCGGGCAAGATTCGGCACGGCGGCCTTATCGAAGTGCCGATGGGGATTACGATCAACGAAATCGTTGAAGGCATAGGCGGGGGCATCGCGAACGGCCGGAAATTTAAAGCGATCCTCGTGGGCGGCCCGTCGGGGGGATGCATCCCCGCTTCGATGGGCAACACCCCCGTGGACTATGAAGCACTCGCGGAAGCAGGCGCCATGATGGGGTCCGGCGGGATGGTCGTACTGGACGATTCGGATTGCATCGTCGAGATGTGCCGCTACTTCCTTTCCTTTACGCAACATGAATCCTGTGGAAAATGCTCGCCCTGCCGAATCGGCACGATGCGTCTGAAAGAGATGCTGACGCGGCTTACCACCGGAAAAGGGCAGGCAAGCGATCTCGATCTTCTGGATCAATTGAGCCGAGTGGTGAAGGAACAGAGCTTGTGCGGACTCGGCAAGACGGCTCCAAACCCCGTGCTCACTGCGTTGAAATACTTCCGGGAAGAATTCGAAGCGCATGTGAAAGGCTACTGCCCCGCGGGCAAGTGCAAGGCTTTGATCGACTATTGGGTGGAAGACAACTGCATCGGATGCACGAAGTGCTGGCAAGTGTGTCCGGTCGACTGCATCGATACCGCGCCATTCAAGATGCATTTTATTCATCTTGATACATGCACGAGGTGCGACGCCTGCCTCGTAGCATGCCCGGTAGACGCAATCAAGGCAGGTTCGCGAACGAAAGAACAGAGGGAGAAGGCTCTGTGCCCAACATAGTCATCAATAACCGGAGTGTCGAAGTCGCGCCGGGCACGACCATATTGCAGGCAGCGCGCGCACTGGAGATTGAAATACCGACGCTGTGCTATTGGGAAGGCGTGCGGCCGATGAATTCGTGCATGCTGTGCGTCGTGCGCAACACGAAGACGGGACAGTTGCTGCCCTCGTGCTCGTCCCTGGTGCAAGAAGGCATGACGGTTGAGACGGATACGGGCGACGTGTGCAACGCGCGCAAAGAAGTGCTTGAGCTGATTGTCAGCGAGCATATTGGCGATTGCGAAGCGCCCTGCACGCACACGTGTCCCGCTTCGATGAACATTCCCGTGATGATGCGCCAGATCTACGAAGGCGATTTCGACGCCGCTGCGTTTACCGTGACGAACGGGCTCGTGTTTCCGGGAACGCTGGGGCATGTCTGCCCCGCGCCGTGCGAAAATCCGTGCCGCCGAAAGTCGTACGACGAGACGATGGAGATCCGGTTCCTGCACCGGAACGTTGCGGAGAAGGCGCGGAAAGACAATCCCGAGCTTCTGGAATGTCCGCCCGATACGGGCCGGAAAATCGCTATCGTCGGTGGTGGGTTGGCGGGGATGGCCGCGGCGTGGGTGCTGCGCAAAAGGGGCCACGGCGTGGTCCTTTTCGAAAAGGAAGCGGTGGCCGGCGGCAAGCTGCGCAATCTGACGGAAGAAGAGTTGCCCAAGGAGGTGCTCGACGCCGAGATTGAGAATGTGCGGCGTTTGGGCGTGGAGTTCCGGTACGGACAGGAAGTGAACGGCGATCTGGAGTCCATCCGCGCCGCACACGACGCCGTGATCCTGGCGTGTAACGGCGTAGGCAAAGCGGGCGGTTCCATTTTCGAAGCCAAGGAACACAAGCTGAACGTGCGCGCGGTGGGCAATGGGAAGACCGCCGCCGTATGGGTGGACAAGTATCTCCACAGCATCGAGGGACCGGCAGAGCCCGAATTGTTCGAGAGCAAGATCGGAAAGATGGAGAAGGTCGAGCTTGAGAACCTGCGCGTGCACAACGAAAACAAGGAATCGATGCCGGTCGAAGTTGTGGAAGGCCCGCGGGTAAGTCTGCAGAAAGAGGCGGGGCGCTGTCTTCATTGCGATTGCCGCAAGCGGGTCTCTTGCGGATTGCGCAAGTGGTCTTCGGAGTATGGCGCAGAGAGACGGAAGTACAACACGACCGAAGACCGCGATTTCCGCATCATCGGAAAGGGCAATGTCCTGTTTGAGCCGGGCAAGTGCATTCGTTGCGGCCTGTGCGTCGCGATTGCCGAGAAGCACGGTGAAGACATCGGGCTTGCATTCATCGGCCGGGGATTCGAATTGGAGATTCGCGTGCCCTTCGATCACAGCTTCGATGAGGCCCTGGTCTACTCCGCGGAGGAATGCGTAGCGGCGTGTCCCACCGCGGCGATCTCTTTCCGAAACAAGGAAGACGCGGCAGCATGCCACACGACGACGTGGATAGAGCTGTAGGGGAGAGAAGTCAGGCTGAAGGCTGTAGGCCGAAGTGAAGAGAGCCTATAGGACCTATATGACGTATAGGACCTATAGGTCAAAGAACTAGCTGGATGACCAAGGGACTGACTCCTGACTACTCTCAAAAGACTCCAAGCGTAAACGCTATCGTGAAGTAGATTCCCACCGCGAGGAAGATGCCGCCTGTTGCGAAGCGCGCCCAGCGCTCAATGCGTCCGACTCCTGCGAAGACTTGAGCCACTCTGTGCGCCGTCATTGCGATGAGAAGGCTAAACACCATGACCGGTAGCGCCACGCCGAGTGCGTACATTGCGGGCAGGAAGACGCTGGACTCATTTGCGACGGCCAGCGGCAGAAGACTGAAAAAGAACAACGCTGCCGTCGTCGGACAGAAGGACATGGCAAAGACAATCCCGAGCACGGCTGCTATCCAGAACCCGCCGGTGTTGGACCGTTTGTGCGCCCATTCCTTCAGTTTGCCCGAGCCGAATTGAACGCTGACAAGTTCCAGGAGAAACAAGGCACAGAGAATGAGGATGGGTCCCAGCATGCGAAACATATACTTCTGGAGCCAATGCGAGAGCAGTGGAGCCGAGAGAAGACTGGTCACGATGCACATCGCGAGAAGGACAAAGGCCAGCGCCTGCCCTGCGATGTAGGCGAGACACGAGAGCAACACGTGACGCAGACTGCTCATCCTGCGCGCAAGAAACGAAATGGCGGCGACGTTGGTGGCCAAAAGACAGGGACTGACGGAGGTCAGGAATCCAAACCAGAATGCGGCTCCCGCGGCAAGGACGATCTCGTTCATGGCGGAGAGTCCAGGTCTTTGCGCACTTCTTCCCGGATGTACTCCACGAACCCGGTCTTGTCATAGACGAGGTCCCATACCTTGTCGAGATTCTTCCATCGAACCGGTTTCCCGTTCTTGACCCGCACGAGAACCACCGATTTCGTGTAGAGGCTGTACTCGGTGATGAAATGCGCGTTTCGTGCTTCCTCGACATTGACTGTCCGCCACACGATTGCGCCCGATGCCATTTCGTTCGCGAAGTAGGTTTCGAGCGCAGCCTTTGTGTACAGAGGGATGCTCAGACACGTCGAGCAGTCCTTGCCTTCGGCGAAGTAATAGACAATCAACTCCGTCGATGCGCCGATATCCCCTGCGAGCGAGTCGGGCTCCAGCTTCCTGGTATTTCCGGTTCGGCGATCCACCATGTCGTTGACGAAGAAATACAGGAGACTGCCCACGGCAAATACAAGCAGCAGATTTCGGATGTGTTTCCGGGCGTTCATGAGACCTTCGGCTTTGGTTCTCTCTACGGAAGCGTGTATCCGTTCGGGATACGACGGAGGCGCAAGGCACCCGATTCAAGGGTGCGCGTGAAGCGTTACTTGAGGATTTCCTTGAGCTCGTTGAACGATGGCACACGACCGACGACGCGGACGTCTCCGTCGACAACAAGGGCCGGAGTACCGGGGACGTCGAAGGCAAGAATCCGGTCGATTGCCGACACCTTCTCAAGTTCGAATTCCAGATTCAACTCATTGGCCGCGAGGGTCGTTAATTCCGCCAGCCTGTTGCATGATGGGCAGCCCGTCCCGAGCACTTGGAGCTTTCGCATGGGGTCGCCTCCGAATCGTGAAAACCCTATGAAATCAGGACAATACCGGCCCGAGTGGGCACGCGTTTCTTCCCGCGGAGGGAATAGCTATTCACCTCATTTATGTTAAACGAACATGTGAAGGTTATCAAGGAGCGCACTCCATGGACGACGAAATCCTGACCGTAGAAGAGGCCGCCCGGCTGCTGAAAGTCACGCCTGAGATTGTCGCGGATTTGCTCAAGTCGAGCGATTTGGCCGGCCGTACCGTTGGCGGAGAATGGCGCACAACGAAGCGGGCGCTGGTGAGCTTCGTGGATGGCGTTCCCTTGCAGATGGCATGCTGTCCTCCGGAGATGTGCTGCACCCCGATTCCCGCGACGACAGACAAGTCGGCATCAGGCAGAGGATGTTGCTCCTGAGAAGTCCGCGTAGCATGATCAGGATCGGCGGCGCCATACGGGCCTGACTTCGCCCTCGGTCAGAACTGGCCATCACCGGCACGGGGATCCACGAGACCGTCGTATGAATGGGAGCAAAAATATCAGGAGTGCTGCGCCTCTGGTCGCAGTCGGGATCATCGTATTGTGCTACATCGCGGCGCAATACTGGCTAATCTCGCCGGAAAAAGCGCCGAAACCACCGACAACCACCGCCCCCGCCTCAGAACCGGAGATTCTTCCCCCCGTTGCTGCACCCGAGGTTCAGGCGACAACCACGTGGCCCCTCTATCATGGCGGACCCGATCTGTGTGGAAATACGGATGTCGAGATTCCCGATACTCCCGTTCGACTTTGGCAATACTTCGCGGAGGGCGCCGTCAAGCAGCCACCCGTTGGCGACGAGCACGGAATCTACCTAGCCACGCAATCGGGCAGCGTCGTCAGTCTCGACTTTGACGGGCGCGAACGCTGGACGATACGCCTCACCTGGAAATCCGCCGCTGATGCCACGGAGAAGCAAGAGCGACTCGAAGCGCCGGTTGCCTGCATTCGCTCGACTGTACTCATTGGCTCCACCGCGGGGATCGTGCACGCGCTCGACAGCGAGACCGGGTCTGAACGATGGACCTACGACGTGGGCGGGGACATTCTAGGATCGGTCAATGCCTACGACTCAGGGAAAGTTGGAGAAGCAGTCCGCGTGTTCGTCATAGAACGCAGCGAGGGTGTGTTGCACTGCGTTGACCTCGACACCGGAAGCCGGCTGTGGCGGTCCGAGCCCATCAACCGGGCAGACGGCTCCGCCGCGGTTGGAGATGGATTTGTTGTCTATGGCAGTTGCGATGCTGCAATCCACGTCTATTCGGTATTTGACGGGCGGCTCATGCGAAGCGTTGCGCTTTGCGGCGACTGCCAAGTCGCCGCTGGCGTGGCCCTCGTAGGAGACGACGTGTTTTCCGGTTGCCGAAGCGGTCGCTTCTATCGCGTCAATGCGAAGGTCGGAAGCGTGAGTTGGACAAACCAGGATAGCACGAAAGACGTGTTCACGACGCCCGCCGTGGGGAAGGGAATTGTCGCGTTCGGATCCGATGATGGATACGTTTATGCGCTGGACAGGGATTCCGGCAAGTCGAAATGGAGCTTCAAGGCAAATGGAATCCCCAAGTCGCCGGTATTCGCGGGAGACAAGCTGCTCGTTACCTCGGAGGGAGTCCTGCGCTTCCTTGCCGCGGAGACCGGTGAAGAAATTTGGAACTACGAAGTGAGCGACGAAATCACGTCGCCATCCGTTATCAATGGCCTCGTCGTGGTAGGAAGCGAAGACGGGGCAATCACGGCGTACTCCGGGTCGGAGGAAGCATTGCGGCAGCGCAAGGAATGGTTGCAGCGCAGGCCGTGCCAGGCGTGTTGGCGACAGGAAGAGTCCAGTACCGCCGCCACTCAGAGCCAGGAACTCCATCTTCCGGCGCTGGAAGGATCCGAGCAGGACAAGGCATGGGCGGAGGTTATTCGCCTGAAAGCAGTGGCGCACAACCGCGAGTACCACAAGCGATTGATCGGGAGCAAGAAGGTGGCGGAGGAAGAGGAAACGATGAAGGCCGCTATCATTTCTGCGGCCAATGAAGCGCTGGGCGATCTCGAGAACCGGCGTGACGCGGCGTGGTGGCTCGCCAATCGCTTCGAAGCGCTTTCCTTCGTCAAGTCACACGTGGTCGCGGCAATTACGCCCTTATTGAATTCGCGTACGAAGTGATACGCATTGAACAAACGAGGCCGGGCTCTATTCGAATGAGGAAGGACAAGTGACTATGTTCGTGTTCAAGAAGGCATTGCTGGTCTCGGCGCTGGTCTCGGCGTCCTGTTTGCTGTTTGCCGAGCGGGCTGCGTCGGCGGAAGCGGGAAACAACTGGCCGCAGTTTCGCGGGCCCGGGGGCCGGGGCATCTCTGAATCGAGCGCCTTACCCGAGCAGTGGTCGGCCACGGAAAACGTCGCGTGGAAGACCGACATCCCAGGACGGGGCTGGTCTTCGCCGATTGTGTGGGGCAACCGGGTCTTTCTGACCACTGTGGTTAGCGAAGGCGAGATAGAAGCGCCCAAGAAAGGCCTGTACTTTGGCGGCGAGCGCAAGGACATCCCCGACGTTGCACGCAAGTGGATGGTCTACTGTCTTGACCTTGAAGGGGGGCAAATCCTCTGGGAACGTCAGGTTCACGAAGGCAAGCCGGCTATGCCCATACACATCAAGAACAGCTATGCATCCGAAACGCCGGTCACCGATGGCGAACGGGTCTACGTCTACTTTGGCAATCTCGGTCTCTGGTGCTTTGATTTCGAGGGGAACCAAATCTGGACAAAGGCGCTCGAACCCCGCCAGACGCGTTTCGGTTGGGGGACCGCGGCCTCGCCAGTTCTGCACAAAGACCGTCTCTACATCGTCAACGATAACGAAGAAGATTCTTATCTGCTGGCGCTCGACAAGCTGACGGGAAACGAAGTATGGCGCGTTGCGCGCGATGAGA
This sequence comes from Candidatus Hydrogenedentales bacterium, assembly GCA_041662805.1. Lineage (GTDB taxonomy): Bacteria > Hydrogenedentota > Hydrogenedentia > Hydrogenedentales > SLHB01 > JAIBAQ01. Next base: position 18,219 of record JBAZRU010000002.1, read on the forward strand.
AGAGCAATTGGTCCACTCCCTATGTTTGGGAGACCGATAAGCGCACCGAGATTGTGACCCCAGGGTCGGGATTAGTGCGTTCCTATGACCTCGACGGCAATGTGCTCTGGTCGCTGAAGGGGATGTCGTCGATTACGATTTCGTCGCCCTACGCAGCCAACGGGCTACTATACGTGAGTTCCGGATATGTGGGCGACAAGCGGCGTCCGCTGTACGCCATTCGGCCGGGAGCAAGCGGCGACATTTCGCTTGGCACTGGCCAGAACGGGGAAGTCCAAACTTCCAACGCGTCGATCGCGTGGTCGGATCCGCAGGGAGCGCCGTACAATCCCACGACCCTGGTGTATGGCGAGCGGCTGTATGTTCTGTACGACCGTGGATTCGTGGCGTGCTTCAACGCGCTTGACGGATCCGCCGTCTATGAGCGACAGCAGATTCCCGAAGCGGGCGGCTTCACTTGCTCGCCATGGGCGTACGGAGACCGCATCTTCTGCCTCAACGAAGACGGTGTGACATTCGTGCTAAAGGCCGGAGATGTATTTGAACTCGTGCGCAAGAATCCCTTAGCCGGCGACGATATGGGGATGTCGACTCCTGCCATCGCAGGAGACCGGCTGCTGATTCGCAGTTCCGCCAGGGTCTACTGCATCCGCAAAGGCGGCCAGGGATGACACGACATGAGGTCATTGATGCTCCCCGGATGATGCAGGACACAGAGTAGTCTTCTTCGCGGCGGAAGTTCATCGTCAATATTCTGCTATCCACGTTGCTTTCTGTGAGTGCTTTTCCGCCCAAGACTTCCTCGCAATTCCCTGTGCCCCCCGTGTTTCCCGTGGTGAAGTGCTCCCTCTTCTGCAACGTACTTTCTCTGCGAACCTTCGCGGCCTCTGAGACTCTGCGTTCGAGTGCCGGCTTGTGTTGGTTGCGGCTATGCCGCCCCGTGCAATCTGGGGACGATCCTCTTCTCCCGATTCCCAAAACGCTACAGATCGCCTTGTCGGATTCCAAAATCACTACACTTCTTCCTCCGAAGCTCGCCGGTAACTCTCTCCTCATTTTCAGCGCTAAACCATTTTGTTGCAGCCGCTTGTGTGGTCGCCAACGCGCGCTTCTTCAAAAGGCACAGTCCTTGCTCAGTACGGTGCGAAGGCTTTGAAGGTCGCTCCCAGGGAGCAGGTGCGAGGCGGACCTGGGTGTCGGCATGCGGCGGCGGTCTCGCGCGCGCAGCAGAAATTCCGAACATTTCGGTGGCCCAGGCGCTGCGCTGGCTCGAAGCGATGAGCGATGCGACGTGAGAACGAACAGTCCGATGAGCAAGGAAACGAAATCGAGCGGCTTCCAGTGGCGGCCTTGGGTATATGGCGGAGGTAGTTATGCGGCTCGTGGGTAGTAACGGTGCTGCGGGGTGCGGCGCGGACGAAGGGGACAGGGTATGAGACGGGACCGGTGGTTCGGCGGCGTAGTTGCAGGATTTGGAACGGGAAGCACCCGAAGCGCGTTGGGTGCCAGGATTGCGATGCTCGCGACCGTTGCGTTATGCGCCGTCACCACCGCGCACGCCGCGGACGGGGATTTCGTTTGGGCGAAGCAGTTTAGTGGCGGTGGCAATGATGAGTATGGACGTTCAGTCGCGGTAGATGGAGCAGGGAACGTCTACCTAACTGGTTATTTTAGTGGCACTGTTGATTTCGATCCCGGAGTCGCAACAGTGAATCTTACACCAAGTGGAGGTAGGGATATCTTTGTCTGCAAGTTGGACAACGTAGGTAATCTTGTCTGGGCAAAACAGATTGGCGGCAGCACGGATGATCTTGGCATGTCACTGAAGTTGGACACGAGTGGAAATATCTATTTTACCGGGCAGTTTTCGGGTGCCGTCGATTTTGACCCCGGGGCGGGTTCGGCCAACCTGACTTCAGTCGGTTCCGGAAACATGTTTATATGCAAGCTAGATAACTCTGGGAGCTTCGCATGGGCGAAGCAGTTGGGCAGTGGCAACTACAGCATTGGCACTTCTCTGGCCATAGATGGTAACGGAAATGTCTACACAACGTGTTTCTTTCAAGGAACTGTGGATATTGACCCAGGAGCGGGCACAGTAAACCTGACCTCAAATGGAGCTCAGGATGCTTGTGTTTCTAAGCTGGACAATTCAGGGAACTTCATTTGGGCTAAGCAAGTGGGTGGAGGTGGAGTCGATATTGGTCGTTCCGTGGCGGTGTCGACCGGCGGCGACGTGTATGTCTCTGGAGACTTCGAAGGGAGCGTAGACTTTGATCCCGGAGCGGGCGTAGACAACAGAACGTCATTAGGCAGTGCAGATATTTTTATCCTTAAACTCGATAGTTCAGGAAACTACGTATGGGCGCGCCAAGTCGGTGGAAGTGGCTGGGACAAGGCTTGGGGTATGGGGCTTAACGGTGGCGGAGAAGTGTATGTATCAGGAGAGTTCCCTTCGACCGTCGACTTTGACCCTGGGGCAGGAACGTTAAGTCTAGCGGCGGTGGGCGGAACGGACATTTTTGTGATGAAGTTAAATGGCTCTGGAAATTTCGTTTGGGCCAAGCAAATGGGTGGTAATAGCACCGAAACCGCGTGGGCAATGGCGGTGGCGGAAGATGGAGATGTCTATACCACTGGCTATTTTATGGGTACAGTCGATTTCGATCCCGGCACCGCAACTGCAAATCATACGGCGACGAGCCAGGATCTATTCGTGTCCAAACTGGATAGTTCAGGAGAATTCATTTGGGCTAAGCAAATGGGGGGTAATGCCTCTTACGGATGGTCCGTTGCTATTGACCTGAGCCAAAATGTATACACAACTGGATACTTTTTCGGTTCTATCGACTTTGACCCAGGTGTTGGCAGCGCTATCCTCACGTCTTCAACTATCGACATATTCGTCGCAAAACTGACTGGCCCACCGCCACCGCCCGTTATTTCCGCCCCCAACGCGGGCGCAGACTATTCGACAACCTCGACATCGTCTGTCGTTATCTCCGGCACCTGCGACGCGACGACCACCTCGATTCACGTAAACGGTAGCGCGTCGGGCGTGACGTACACGTCCGGGAACACGACGTGGTCGTATACCAGCGGCACGCTGGCGAACGGCGCGAACTTGTTCTCGGTCACGGCGCTGGACGGTGTTGGCGAGTCGGCGGCGGATACGATCACGATCACCGTGGACACAACGCCGCCGACGGTGGCGATCACGAGCACGGCGACGGACCCGACGCATATTGCGCCGATTCCGGTGACAGTTACGTTCAGCGAGCCGGTGACTGGATTTACCATCGGCGATCTGACCATTGGCAATGGCAACGCGGGCAATTTTGCAGGCTCGGGTGACACATACACCTTTGACTTGACGCCAACTGGACTGGGCCTCGTGACCGTGAGCGTGGGCGGGGGCGTTTCCGTCGACGCGGCGTTGAACGCGAACACGGCATCGCCGGCGTTCAGCATCACGTACGCAGATCTGAACGGGAACAGCTCGCTGCAACACGCGGTCACGTTCGGCGACACGTCGGGTGATCGGGGCCTTGGGGTGTACTCCGATGCGTCCGGTAATGTGTATGCCTGCGGGTTCTTCCAGGGGACCATCGATCTCGATCCGGGCGCGGGGGTTTCGAACCTGACCGCGACGTCGGCAGAGGATGCGTATGTCGCGAAATATGATGCGACCGGTGCGCTCGTGTGGAAGCAACAGATTTATGGCAACGGCTCCCAGTCAGCAAATGCGGTCACGGCGGACGGTTCCGGAAACGTGTACGTGTGCGGTACCGCCGACACGTCTGTCAACGTGCAGTCCGGCGTGACGACGTTCAGCACGGCGGTCTCCAGCCACTTCGATTCGTTTGTGGTGAAGTTTGACAGCGCGGGCGCGCACCAGTGGGTGAAGGTCTACGGTGGCGGCGGTGGCGGCGACTATGTCTCCGCATTTCAGGTTGCGCTGGACTCGGGCGGGAACATCCTACTTGGCGGATACTTTAGCAGCGGCGTTGTGGACTTCGATCCCGGCGCGGGCACGGTGACCGCGCCGTACGTGGCTAACGTGGATGCGTACGTCCTCAAGCTCGATTCGACCGGTGCCTTTGTGTGGGTGAAGTCGGCGGGTGGCGCCAGTGGCGACATCGTGCGCGGGCTCGTCGTCGACGCGTCGGACAACGTAGTCACCTCGGGGCAGTTCCGCAATACGGTGGATTTCGATCCGAGCGGAAGCACGGTCAACCTGAGCTCCGCCGGTGGCGACGACACCTTTGTTTGGGTCCTTTCGAGCGGCGGCACGTTGGTGTTTGCCAAGCGTGTTGGCGGCACTGCCGATGAAGTGCCGATGGAAGTTGCCGTGAGTGCGAATGGCAACATCGTTACCACGGGCGGGTTCAGCGGCACGACGGACTTCGATCCGGGTGCGGGCACGGCCAATATGACCGCCGTTGGGAACAAAGACGCGTACGTGCTGGTGCTCGACAGCTCCGGCAACTTTGTACTCGCGGAGCAGTTCGGCGGCACGTTGGACGAGCAAGGGAAAGCAATCACGACGGACTCGTCGAACAGCATCTATGTCACGGGCGAATACCAGGACACGGCCGACTTCGATCCGTCTGTCGCCAGTTACACGCTGACGGCGGCGGGGTTGAATGACGTGTTCGTCGTGAAGCTGCAGGCCACGGGCGAACTTGCGTACGCGAAGTCGCTTAGTGGTACGGTGGACGAGACCGGAAACGATATCGCGGTATCGTCGGGGACGCGCGCGGTGGCTGTCACGGGGGAATTCGCGGGCACCGTGGACTTCGATCCTGGCGCGGGCGTGGACAACCGCACCTCCGCCGGCGGCGGGGACGCGTATCTCGTCGTGCTAGCGGGGCCGACGGTGACATTGACGACGACGGAGAGCGATCCGACGAGCGCGACTGCGATCCCGGTGACAGTCAACTTCGATACGGCGGTGACGGGGTTTGTCGCTGGCGACATCTCATTAACCAATGCAAGCGTTGCGAACTTCGCGGGGAGCGGGTCGACGTTCACTTTCGACCTGATACCGGCGGGCGCAGGCGTGGTGGGCGCGGACGTGGCGGCGGGCGTGGCGCAGGATACGTTGGGCGATCCGAATCTGGCGTCGAATACGCTGAGCCTGACCTATGTACCGGTGCCGCCCACGATAACGCTAAGCAGTAGCGATCCGGATCCGGCGAATGCGGCGATCACCGTCACGGCGACGCTGGATCAGCCGAGCGTCAATTTCGTCTCGGGCGACGTGACCGCGACGAACGCGACGGTAAGCGGTTTCTCCGGCAGCGGAACGTCGTACAGCTTTGCGCTGACGCCAATTGCGCAGGGTACGTTCAGTGCGGAAGTGCTTGCGGGGGCGTTCACGGACGGAATTGGCAACGGCAACGTTGCATCGAATGTCGTGAGCCGGACCTATGACAGCGTCGGGCCGACGGTGGCATTGACTTCGACGGCGACGGACCCGACCAACACGAGCCCGATTCCGGTGACGGTGACGTTCAACGAATCTGTGACGGGCTTTGCCGTGGGCGATCTGGTGATCGCGAACGGGAGTGCGAACAACTTCGCGGGTGGTCCGAGTGTGTACACGTTCGATCTGATACCGGGCAGCCAGGGCATCGTGACGGTGGACGTGCAGGCGGGTGTCGCCGCTGATGCGGCGGGCAACCCGAATACAGCGGCAACGCAGTTCGCGCGCGATTACGATAGCGCGTCGCCGACCGTGAGCATTACGAGCACGGAGACAAGCCCGACAAACACGTCTCCGATCCCAGTGACGGTGACGTTCAGCAAGAACGTGACTGGGTTCGCCACTGGCGATATTGCGGTGACCAACGGCACGAAGAGCAATTTCGTTGCGGCAACGCAGGCGGTCTACACCTTCGACCTGACACCGTCGGGACAAGGCAGCGTGGGCGCGGATATCGCGGCGGCGGTGTGCACATCGACGGCGGGCAATCCCAATCAGCCGGGTTCGTTCAGCATAACGTATGACGGTGTGGGGCCGAACGTGACGCTGGCGACAACGGCATCAAGCCCGACCAATGTCACGCCCATTCCGGTGACGGTGACGTTCAACGAATCCGTGGCGGACTTCGTGAGCACAGACGTCGTGGCGATCAACGGAACCGTTGCCAACTTCGCCGGGTCGGGTGCGAACTACAGCTTCGATCTTGTGCCAAGCGGCGCGGGCCTGGTGTCTGCGAACGTAGCGGGGAGTGAAGCGCACGATGCCGCAGGCAACGGCAGCAACGTGTCCAACACGGTGAGCCGTACATACGACAACGTGCTGCCGATTATCGCACTACTGGGTAGTGACCCGGTTCAGATCGAACAGTACACGGCGTATGCCGATGCAGGGGCAACGGCGTCCGACAACAACGACGGCGACATCACGGCGAACATCGTCGTGGACACGAGCAACGTGGACGTGAACACCATCAGCTTCTACACGGTGACCTACGACGTGACCGATGCGGCGGGCAACAGTGCCACGCAGGCAACCCGTACCGTCGAAGTGGTGGCCGCCAGCACCAATCTGCCGATAGCGCCGTGGCTCGTTGCAGCGGCGCTGCTCTTGGCCGGGGCGTTCACGTCCGCGCGCCGAAAGAGCAGCACGGCACACTAACCATCCCCCAGGCCCGGGCTGCCGCGGCGACCGCTGCGGCCCGGGCGCGAAGTTAGGCGATAGTACAAGAAGATGCTTTGAAGCATTTGGCTTGTGGGTGCTTCGGTAGCTCGTGCGGATTACGCTAAGGCGTCGCAACCTCTCCAATCAGGTCAGTCCGAGTGATGGCAAGTCGTGGCATTTCAGTGCGCTTCTCGACATTCTGGCTTGGGCAGCTAACCACTGATATGGCAGCATTTGACAGGGCTCGGCAGCATCGGACAATAGTCCAGGTGCCAATTCTGGAGCAAGGAGTAGTTGGTTCAAGTCCGGTTGCCTCTACCTTTGCCTTTTTGCGTGCCGTTCTTTGACACACGCTGAAGAGCCTACCCATTATTGGGGGCCATGGCCTCTTCCTCACATCTGAAGTGCCCTATGATTGAGAACGATTAAGAGTACGTTAACGTGCATTGCCGCGCAGGAATGCGGGCATGAAAGGGCACTCGCTCTGGGAGCGAGAGTATCCTATACTCTCTTGGTGTGGGCCGAACGCAGAGTGGTGCTGCAAGAGGCTCAATTGAACGAGCGGCTACGATCACGTGTAGCCGCCAAAGCAATTCGGTGACTGTCCAGTTCTCACTGGACCGGCTAGCGCGGGGGCTTCCATGGTATTTCGTACGGTGTGGGTTGTCGGCCTGTTTTTGTCGTGCGCTGCCGCTCTGTCCGGCGCCGAGGACTGGCCAATGTGGCGCTATGACGCGGGACATACCGGCGCCTCGCCACAGCGTATGCCGAGCACGATGTCTCTGCAATGGGTCCTCGATCTGCCGCCCCTCGAACGGGCATGGCCTGATGACGACCGGCTGGAATTCGATATTGCCTACGAACCGATCCTTGCCGCGGGCATCCTCTACCTGAGCTCACCGCAGAACGACGCAATCATGGCGTTTGATGCGGAGTCCGGCGCAGCGCGATGGCGCTTCTACACGGACGGGCCGATCCGGTTTGCGCCGGCGGTTGCCGATGGGCTGTTGTACGCGGGTTCCGACGATGGCTTCCTCTATTGTCTCGACGCTGCTTCGGGGGCTGTGCGATGGCAGTTCAAGGCGGCGCTTTCCGACCGCAAGGTGCTGGGCAATACGCGGATGATTTCCGTATGGCCCGTGCGTGGCGCGCCGGTGGTGGCCGACGGCATGGTGTATTTCGCCGCGGGCATTTGGCCGTTCGAAGGCGTCTGCGTGTATGCGCTCGACGCCAAGACCGGAGCCGTTGGGTGGAAGAACGACAACTGCGACGTGAAGTACATGACGCAACCGCACCACAGCCCGGCTTTCTCAGGACTGGCGCCACAGGGTTATCTCGCCGTGTCCGGCGACAAGCTCTTGGTTCCGAATGGGCGTGCGCCGGCGGCATGTTTCGATCGCAAGAGCGGCCGGCTGCTGTTCTACGAGATGGATGCGAACAACCGCTTTGGCGACTATCGCGTTGCAGTCAGAGAGCCTTTCTATGTGAATCCGGGCGCGCTGTATCAACTGGAATCAGGCCTGAATCTGGGCTCCTTTCCTACTTCCGTGGCGATTGGCAGTCACACTATCGTGGGCATAGAAGGCGGGAAGCTACGCGCCTTTGAGTACGGGACCATTCAGGCAAAGAGTTTCGAGGACGAGAAGAAGAACGTCCGTTGGAAGTGGGAAGCGCCGGAATCGTGGACGTACGCCGGTCCGGCCACGAATGTCATCCAGGCCGGTGAACGGTGGTATGGGTGCAGAGACGGCGGCCTGTTTGCACTGGAAGCGCCTCAGGTTAGTGCCGAGCCGAAGGTAGTGTGGGAAGCGGATGTGGAGGGACATCCTGTTCGAATCATTGCAGCCCATGAACGCCTCATCGTGACCACAACCGAAGGCCGTGTGTACTGCTTCGGCGAGAAGACGCAGGCGGCCAACCCGACAAGCGCGGCTGAGAAGAATGCAGGGGACCTCGATGCCGCGGCCGTTTCACAGGCGCGTGAGATTCTGCAAGCTACAGGAGTCAGTGAAGGATACGCGCTGATGTTGCGCTCCGGTCCTGGCGGCGTTGCGGCGGCCCTGGCGCGTGAATCGCAGTTGCGCGTCGTAGGTGTTGACCCTTCGCACGCGGACGTGTCCGCCGCGCGTGACCTGCTTGATGACCAAGGGTTGTACGGGTCGCGCGTGGCGCTGTTCGAAGCGGAACCGGACCGGGTGACGCTGCCGCCGTATTTTGCCAGTCTCGCCGTTGTGCTGGATGCCGGAAAGGGCTTCGCAACCAGCAAGGAACAGATTGCACGGGTGTACGAATGCCTGCGGCCCTACGGCGGCGTGGCCTGCATCCCGGGCAAGGATATCGCAACCGCGTTGGAGAAGACGGTGACCGATGCGGCGTTGCCGGGAGCGCAGGTGGAGACCAAGCGTGACTTCGTGTTGCTTAGGCGCGCGGGTCCTTTGCCCGGTTCGGGCAACTGGACGCATCAGTACGCCGACGCCTCCAACTCGCTGGTGTCGCAAGACGCGCGCGTGCGCGCGCCGCTGGGCGTGTTGTGGTTTGGCGGATCGTCGAACAAGGACATTCTGCCGCGCCATGGGCATGGCCCGTCGGAGCACGTCGTGGACGGGCGCTTGTTCATAGAAGGTCCCGACACGATTCGGGCATTGGATGTCTACACAGGCCGTGTGCTTTGGGAGGTTTCGTTGCCCGAAATCGGCAAGGCCTACAACACCACCAGCCATCAGCCGGGCGCGAACGCGCAGGGAAGCAACTACGTGTCGGTATCGGACGGCATCTACGTGGCCTACGGCGCGAAGTGCTTGCGCCTGGATCCTGCCACGGGCGAAACGCTATCGGCATTCACGCTGCCGCTTCCCGAAGGCGCCACGGAACCTCCGGAGTTCGGGTACATTGGCGTGTGGGAAGATGTTCTGGTGGCCGGATCGGGGCCGTTGCGATATGACGAAGAGATTATAGGGCAGACGTGGAACGCCGTCGCGAGCAAGCGGCTTGTCGGCTTGGACCGTCACACCGGCACGCCGCTGTGGTCGCGCTCCTCGGACGCGGCATTTCGCCACAACGCGATCGCGCTGGGCGGCGGCAAGGTGTTTTGCGTCGATCGCGCTACCGATGAACTTCGCGAGCGTCTCGCGCGACGCGGGATTGAATTGCCTCGAGACGGGCGCCTCTTGGCACTCGACGTCAAGACGGGCGAAGAAGTGTGGAGCATTGACCACGGCGCGTTTGGCACATGGCTGAGTTACTCGGAAAAGCACGACCTCGTGTTGCAGGCGGGTCGCGCCTCGCGCGACATGCTCAAGGATGAGGTCATGGACCGCATGGCAGTGCACAAAGGCGGGGATGGCTCTGTCGTCTGGGATCGCCCACAAGGCTACGAAGGTCCCTGTATGCTCCACGATGCCACCATCATCGCTCAGAAGAAGTTCTTCAGCCTGCTTACTGGCGAACCCGTAATGCGGAAAGACCCGCTGACAGGCGCCGACCTTGAAATGAGCTGGCAGCGGGAACATGGATGCAACTCCGCCATCGCGTGCCAAAACCTGGTCACGTTCCGCTCGGCCGCGGCCGGCTTCTTCGATCTCGAGAACGATGGCGGCACAGGCAACCTGGGTGGCTTCCGTTCCGGATGTACTTCGAATCTCATCGCGGCCAATGGAATTCTCAACGCCCCCGACTACACCCGCACCTGCACATGCAGTTACCAGATTCAAACCTCGCTCGCTCTCATTCACCGTCCGGAGGTGGAGATGTGGACCAGCAATGCGTTCCAGCCCAGCCCCGGACGCATCAAGCGGCTCGGTGTGAATTTCGGCGCGCCGGGCGACCGCCGCGACGAATCCGGCACATTGTGGCTTGAGTATCCCAGTGTGGGCGGGCAGTCGCCCGAGGTCGCGATCGTCGCGGAGCCCGCCGAAGCGGCGCCCTATCGCTACCACTCATTGCGCATGGCGGGCCGCGGCCCCACGTGGGTAGCGGCGTCCGGAATGAAGGGATTGCGCCGCGTGCGCGTCACAGTGGCGGAAGGAGCTACGGATACACTGCCATACACGGTGCGACTGTACTTTGCGGAGCCCGGCGACGCGGACAAAGGCGAGCGGTCGTTTGACGTGTCGCTCCAAGGACGTGCCGTTATGACGGGTCTTGATGTCGCGGCGGAGGCCAACGGAACGATGCAGACCGTTATCAAGGAGTTCCAAGATATCGCGATTCGCGATGTCCTGGAAGTAGCTCTCGCCCCTAAGCAAGGAACCGAGACCCTGCTGTGCGGCCTGGAAATCGTGGCGCAAGAATGAACCGCTTTCGAAGAATACAGATCATCGCAAGCATGCTCCTGCTGGGCTGTGTCGTTATGCCGAGTGCGGGCGCGTGCAGCGTGCCCGTGTTCCGGTGGGCGCTCGAACGTTGGCAGGCGGACCACTACGAGCTGCTCGTTTTTCACGACAAGGCCCTATCAGAGGGAGACCAAGCCGCGCTTCGCACCCTCGAGCAACGCGCAAAAGACCCGAAGGCGCCCGCCAATCTCGAGGTGCACGACATTGATGTAACGCAACCCATCGACGAGCCGTATGGGGCGGCTTGGAAACAGGCTCAAGGCGCTCCGCTGCCCGCGTGCTTCCTCCTGTATCCACGCAATGCGCACATAGCAGCGCCGGTCTGGTCCGGGCCGTTGAATGAGCTGCGTTTGGATGCCCTGATGGATTCCCCTGTCCGGCGCGAACTGGCCAAGCGTCTCCTCGATGGCCAATCCGGTGTATGGCTGTTTCTGCGTTCCGGCGACCAGGCCAAGGATGACGCGGTTGCGAAACTTCTGTCCGAACAGATTGACCTCGCCAACAGGACCTTGCAGTTGCCGGACCTGACCGGCGACGAGACGCTCGAAGGTCCAAATCCGCCAGATGTTTCCAACCTGCGCGTCGAGTTCTCGGTGCTTGCCTTGAACCGGGACGATCCGGAGGAGGCCATGCTGGTGCGGATGCTGCTGGGGTCCGAACCGGACCTTCGCGAGTTTCGCGAGCCCATGGCCTTTCCCGTTTACGGACGCGGCAGAGTGCTGTACGCGCTTGTCGGCAAAGGCATCAACCCGGACACCGTCATGAAAGCCAGCGCGTTTCTGATTGGTGAATGCGCTTGCGAGATCAAAGCACAAAACCCTGGCAACGACCTCATCATGCCCGTGGATTGGGAAGGGGGCATCGGCGCGAGCCTGATCGGAGCAGTAAGCGAGTTGCCGCCGCTGCCGGGCACTGCGCTGCCCGCAGTTGCCGATTCAACTGAAGTGGAGGAGCCGGAGCCAAGTGCGATCGACGGCGGCATGAGCGCTCCCTTCATGCGCACGACCGCGCTCGTCGCAGCGGCGGCGGTGGCTGTCGTGGCGGTGGGAACCTTGGTAAGCCTGGCTCGCCGGCGCAACACGCAGTGACGCGTTGTGTCCACAGAACAGATTGGGATTAGACCATGAGTATTTGGCGATTGGCAGGACTTGAGATTCTGTATCGCAAAGCGGATTTCCTGTTGGGTGTCGCGGCGGTGTTTCTGGCGATGGGATGCTTGGTGGGGATTTCCACCCTGCTGCGCGCTCATGGCTCTCGCGCAGCCGAGTTGACCGCGCAAAAGGAACAGGAAACTGCCGCCATGATGGACGTGGCCCAAGACGATTATCGCAAGATGATGAAGACCATGGGATACAACGTCATCATCCTGAACAAGGCCGAGGACCTCAGCCAATTCTGGACCAATGGTTTTGCCACCCAGACAATGCCGGAAGAACTTGTCTCTCGCATCTGCAATTCCGAAATCGCCACCATCCAACATCTTCTCCCACAACTCTACGAGCGAATCCTCTGGACGGAACAGAACAACTGCCCGGTTATTCTCATCGGCGTGCGCGGAGAAGCGCCGCATCGACAAAGCAACCAGAAGGAAGCGATGTTGGACCCAGTGGAGAAAGGCACAATCCGGATTGGCCATGCCCTCGCACAGAAGCTAAGCATCAAGGCCGGAGATCGCGTTACGTTGCTGGGCACACCGTTTGCCGTTGCCCAAGTGCACGAAGCGCGCGGCAACGTGGACGATGGGAGTATCTGGATCCACATGGACCAGGCGCAGGAACTGCTCAAGAAACCGAATCAAATCAGCGCCATTCTTGCGTTGAGTTGCCTCTGCGCCAAAGGAGACCTGGATAAGATCACGCAGGAGATCGCGGCGATTCTCCCCGAGACTCAGGTCATTCATCGCATCCCCGAAGCGCTGATCCGGCTTGACGCGCGTTACCGCGTTGCCGCCTTACGCCAAGAAACCATCGACAAGGAAACCGCATATCACGTTCGCATGGCCGGGCAACGCGAAGCGCTATCCTCATGGCTAATCCCTTTGGTGATGGTCGCCGCCATGCTGTGGGTTGGATTGTTGGCCTGGAACAACGTGCGCGAACGGCGGACCGAACTGGGCGTCCTGCGCGCGCTGGGGTTGCGGTCGCGCCACATCATTGGCGTGTTCCTGGCTAAGGCGGTCGTCGTCGGAATCGTTGGCGCCTTCGTGGGCTATGCGGCCGGCTTTGGGGCGGGGCTCGCTTGGAGTGCGGCGGATAACATCCCGATATCTGCCGCGTTCGCGCGCACCCTGTTCGATGTCCGCCTGATGGCGTTTGTGCTTGTCATGGCGCCGTTGCTGGCGTGCATTGCCAGTTGGCTGCCTGCACTGATTGCCGCCCAGCAGGATCCGGCGACGATCCTGCGCGAAGGGTGAGACCATGATCGAGATTAAGAACCTTACCAAAGCCTACACAAGCCGCGGAGGCAGCGTTGCCGCTCTTGACGGCGTTTCGCTGCATGTCGACGCCGGTGAGTTTGTCGCAATCCAAGGACCCAGCGGATGCGGAAAGACAACGCTGCTGCTGGCCACGGGGGGATTGCTCGCGCCCACCTCGGGCGCCATCACGATCCACGGCCAGGATCCTTACGCGCTGTCTCCAGAGAAACGCGCCCAGTTTCGCGGCGCTCAAATCGGGTTTGTATTCCAGCAATTCCACCTTGTGCCGTATCTGAGTGTCGAACAGAACATCCTGGTTCCCTCAATCGCTGTGCCTGCGAACCATGCCCGGGAACGGGCGCGGGCCTTGATGGAGCACTTCCAATTGACCGCCCGCGCCGGGCATGTCCCTGCCGAGTTGAGCACCGGGGAACGCCAGCGGGTTGCGCTCGCACGAGCCTTGCTGAACGACCCCAAGGTCCTTCTGGCCGACGAGCCTACGGGAAACCTGGACGGGGATAATGCAGCGATTGTCCTCGAGCATCTGGCCACGTTTGCGCAGAACGGCGGCACTGTCCTCTTGGTGACCCACGATGCCCGGGCCGCTCGCATGGCTCACCGGACCGTGTTCCTTCACGCGGGCCGTTTGGCGCCCGCGGCATCCGAAGCCCAATCATCAAGGGTTGACTGAGGTAAGTGGCAGGTGGTCAGCCGCCGAACTTGCGGTCATAACGCCCTATGATGCGCGGCCCTTCTATCGTGGCTACCCACGGGGTTTCCGACGGATAGCTGGCCCACGCGACGTGGCCATCCATGTACAGGACATTCATTCCGGACGGCACATGATTCGAACCGGTGATTTGGCCAGTGAGATGGTCCCACATCACCGGGACCTTGGATTGGGATGAACTCGCCGCGGCAGGATTGTTGATGTCCGAGACAAGAAAGCGTTCGACGCCTTCCCGCAACCGATAATACGTGCTGCCCCCGCCAGCTTGCGTCCCTGCGAAGGTTGCGGAAACCGTGAAGTCTTCATCGGATGCCGCGCCTTGACTCGACACATTCGCGGCAGCCAACTCGCTCCAGGGCGTGCCCGCATAGTCGGCGTCTTCGAAGCGTCCGGCAGGGCCGCTTCCGGCCGTTCCATCCTTCGGGCCGAGCACATTCCGGGATTCCATGATGACCCACCCCACATAGTTGTACGGGGACTTGATGAGTTCTTCCGGTTCGATGACGCCATTGTTGTTTCCAGTTGAGAGGGCGCCCCGGCGGATGCCAATGTCATACCGTTCGAGCGGCGACGTGCCTGCGCTGGACGGACACCAGACGACCGTGAGGTCCGTAAGGTACTCGGGATACACGGCAGGCCCGCTGAAGATCATCGTGTCGGACAGGCGCCCGTAGATATCGCGCACCATCCGCGAGGGAAAACGCTCGCCTCGCGATTCGTTTGCGTACATCTTGAAGACCAGGCCCAACTGCTTCAGGTTGTTGGAGCAGGAAGCGCGCCGGGCGGCTTCCCGCGCTCGGGACAACGCCGGAAGCAAAATTGCGGCCAGGATTCCAATGATCGCGATGACCACAAGAAGCTCTATCAGCGTGAACCCATTTCTCTCAGGCATGCGGCACCCTATCCGTAGTGATAGACCCCCCGGTCGGCAGGGAATGAAGTAGACGTTCGACACACAAGCGAATCCAGCGAGGAAATGCACGGTCGCGAGCCGCCACGGCGCACGAGATGGATTCCCCCCCGATAGACAACGAAACGATCTTATGTCATAGAGATTGCGTGCGCAAATGCCGTTTGGCAGACGACACGTTTCCCCACCCGATCTCTCGGGGCGATATCACTTCAGAGAAAGCCACCGTTTCAGCGGAAGGCAATTCCCGGTGACGGTCACCTTGTATTGACCCGGCAGTGCCGTTGGCGGAACGGTCAACGAGATCGTCGCGGGCAGCGTCATGTCTTGCGCCGAATCCATCAGGCCAGGGACGTCAACGCGGGCTTCACACGCTTCAGGTTCCTTGCGCCATGGCGCAACGACGGAGAACTTTATCTCGCGGACTTCTTCTTTCTTGAGGTCTTCAAGTCCGGCGACCTCAACCATGGGGGGGCAATCCGGTCGCGGGAGCAGCACCGCGGAAAAGCCGGCCGTGGTTGTGATGAAGATCCCTTCGGATGTGCGTTCAAGATGCGCGTCTTGCATGGCGAGCGTTTCGGCATCGAATTCAAACGCGCTTGTGACGTCATCGGGCAATTCCGGCAATCGCACGCGAACCGGCTTCGCCGGACGTAGCGCGGCGCGGTCGCCGCAGGTGACGAGCCAATACGTCTCGGATTTCCAGAGCCTGCCGGCCCATTGCTCGGGATCGTCGACGACCGCCGTGGGATTCACGTCCGTGGGTTGGCCATGGCGGACAGCGGCGACAAAGCTGTGGCCCAGTTCATGCCAGCGAAGAGGCGTGCCGGGAAGGGTGTAGTTTGGAGGTTGCT
>JBAZRU010000003.1:0-29492 GCA_041662805.1 Candidatus Hydrogenedentales bacterium
GTCACGCCGAGAATGCCCCCGTAGCCAAGAGCCGAGACGTTTCGCAGGACGATATTCTGTCCAATTACGACGAGAGCATGCATGCCCAAGGACTATTTGGGCAGGGTCTGAAAGTGACCGCGGTTTGTACGAGCTGTCACACGGCGCACAACGTGTTGCCCCATACGGATCCTGAGTCGAGCATCAACCGGAAGAACGTCACGGGTGTTTGCACGAAGTGTCACGCGCTGATCGAGCAGGTTCACAGAAAAGTCATCGATGGAAAGCTGTGGGAAGAGCAACCGGACATAGTTCCGGTGTGCATCGATTGCCACCAGCCCCACAAGGCTCGCCGCGTTTACTACGAGGAAGGCATTAGCGACCGGGACTGCATGATTTGTCATGACAAGCCGCATGCGAAGGCTTCGGGCGAAACGTTGCAGCCCGTGAACACCGACGAAATCTTGCTCTCGAGCCACACGAATACGCGCTGCGCCCAGTGTCACACGGGCGCGGATCCGCGGCATGCGGAACGTCCCTGTGCGACTGTGATTGAGGAAGTCGACTGTTCGGTGTGCCACGCGGACCAAGTGAACCAGCACAAGGAGAGCATTCACGGGCAGCTTCTGGAAAAGGGTGATCCGGAAGCTCCCAATTGCCTGGATTGCCACAGCGGACACGCGACAAAATCGAAAAAGGACCCTGAATCGCCGACATATCCGTTGAATGTTCCAAATCTCTGCGGGAGGTGCCATCGCGAAGGCGAGTCCGCGGCTCGACGGCTCGGACCTGAGTTTGCCGGCATCGTAAAGGGCTATTCCGAAAGCGTGCACGGTGAGGGACTCTCGAAGAGCGGTCTCGTCAACACAGCTACCTGCACGAGTTGCCACACGGCGCACAGTCCGCTCCCTCCCAGCGATCCCCGTTCGACCGTGAACAAGCTGCGCATTGCCGATACGTGCGGTCAGTGTCATGACGGCATCGAGCAGCAGTTTACCAAGAGCATTCATTCCCCGGAAATGAGCAAGTCGGAAAACCTGCCGGTTTGCAGCAGTTGCCACACCGCGCACAATATTTCGAGGACGAGCGAGGAGAAGTTCAAGTTCGATATCCTGACTACGTGCGGCAAATGCCACGAGGACGTGGCTGCCACGTACTTCGATACGTACCACGGGAAAGTCTCCAAGCTGGGTTCTGCCGTTGCCGCGAAGTGCTACGACTGCCACGGAGCGCACGACACGCTGCCCACGGGCAATCCTGCATCGCATCTTAGTCGCGACAACATTGTGCAGACCTGCGCAAAGTGCCACCCCGGCGCCAACAGGCGCTTTGCGGGGTATCTGACTCATGCTACACATCACGACCCGAAAAAGTATCCCGTGTTGTTCTACGCGTTCTGGGGAATGACGACGTTGCTGGTAGGCACATTCGGATTCTTCGGCTTGCACACGCTGATGTGGTTGCCTCGTTCGTGGCGGGAAATGCGCCGCGCGCGCGGCCATGCCGAAGAGAACGCCGGCCAGGAGAAGAAGTACGTTGTTCGCTTCGCTCCTGTTGTTCGGCAGATGCACTTTGTGCTAATCCTGAGTTTTTTTGGGCTGGCGCTGACCGGTATGGCACTCAAGTTTTCCTACATGCCGTGGGCGCAAGCCTTGTCGCGGGCATTGGGCGGCTTTGCTGCATGCGGGATCATACACCGCGTATGTGCGGTTGTGATGGTGATTGTCTTCATCGCGCATTTGGGATACATCATCCATCGCAAGCGAGAAACCGGTTCGACCTGGATGCAAATTCTGTTGGGAACTGGAACTTTGATTCCCACCTTGCGCGATGTTCGGGAGTTCATCGCAACAGTCAAATGGTTCCGGGGAAAGGGGCCGCGTCCGGAGTACGGCGAATGGACCTATTGGGAAAAGTTTGACTATTTTGCGGTATTCTGGGGCGTTGCCATTATCGGTTCAACGGGTCTGTTTCTCTGGTTTCCCGAATTCTTTACCCGGGTGCTCCCAGGCTGGCTTATCAATGTAGCCACGATTATTCACAGCGACGAAGCGTTGCTTGCCGTCGGCTTTATTTTCACCATTCACTTCTTCAACACGCACTTCAGGCCGGAGAAGTTCCCCATGGACATGGCGATGTTCACGGGTCTTGTGCCTGAGGAGGAACTGAAGGAGGAGCGGCCGCGGTATTACGAGGAGCTGAAGGAAAGCGGGGAACTGGAAAAGCGCCTGCGGCATCAGGAGGCTCCAAGAGAATTACGCTTCTGGGCGGCTATTTTCGGTACCTTTGCACTCACAATAGGTTTCGGATTGGTGCTGCTGATCATGTGGTCGATGCTATTTGGATACAGGTGATTGGTGCAATTGCTTACTTGAGGTGTGAGACGCTGTGATTCTCAGAAACAGAATGCGATGTATCCTGCGAAATCGAGTCTTGCTATTGGCAGGCATTTGCCTGTTTGCCGTGGCGGGTGGTCTGCTATTCGGCGACCATGGAGTGGGGCATGCAGTACAGGCAGAAGCAGCTGCCACTCCGACTGAGCTGGCAACTCCGGGTGACCCTTCTGCCAGTGCTCCGGCCGCAGGAGAGTCGGCCCCGGAGAGTTCCACGGCGGTTGCATCGCCGGGCTCGGCGCCAGTTGAGGCGAGTGTTTCGGAATCTGAAGCCGTGGATTGCTACGTATGTCACGGGGATCCAAGTCTTTCGGCGACGAATCCAGACGGATCCGCCCGCTCGATGTATATTGACAAAGATGCCTTTTCCAAGCTTGTTCACGGTGGACTTGACTGCGTCATGTGCCACACCGACGCTGTGGAGATCCCTCATAATCCCGACTTGGCGGTGGTGAATTGCGGCGAATGCCATACCGAAGAGATGGAGGAGTACTCGGGCAGTCTTCATGCCGTGGCGCTCAACAAGGGAGATCACGATGCGGCAAGCTGCAAGGATTGCCACGGAATACACGATATGCGCACCTCGACAGACCCGTTGTCGCGGACGCATCCGGCGCGCCTCGTGGAGACCTGCGGAGTTTGCCATTCCGACCCGGTAAAGATGAAGAAGCATATGGTCTCGGTGATGCATCCATCTGACTCGTATATGAAGAGTGCGCATGCCAGAGCATTGGCGAGCGGAAAGCATGCCGCAACGTGCAAGGACTGTCACGGAACGCATGACCTGAAGACTTCCCAAGACACGAGTTCGCCCATATCGCGTATGAATATTCCCAAGACGTGCGGGAAATGTCACGAGAAAGCGATGAAGGCATTCGACATCGGCATTCACGGCAAGGCCTTGCAGGCGGGGATCAAGGATGCGCCAACCTGCACGGATTGCCACGGCGAGCACAACAACGAAGGTCCAGAGGGTGAGGATTCGGCGGTAAGTCAGCAATTGGTCTCCCGTTCGACCTGTCCCAGTTGCCATGACGACGAAAAGAAGATGGAACGCTACGGCATCACGGTTTGGCGTCAAGCCAGCTACATGGACAGCTACCACGGCATGGCGAGTGCGGCGGGGTCCAAAGTCGTGGCGAGTTGCGCCAGTTGCCACGGAGCGCACGACATCCTTCCGTCCAGCGACCCGAACTCGGCCGTGAACAAGGCAAATCTGCCTCAAACATGCGGAAAATGCCACGACAACGCGGGTCCGAATTTTGCCGTGGGAGCCGTGCATATTATGCCGACGGATCCAGGCCAAAAGGCGCTGGGGATCGTGCGCTTGGTCTACCTTTGGCTCATTGCTCTGCTGCTGGGAGGCATGGTAATCCACAACTCCCTGCTGATGCTTCGGCATGTCATGGTGAAGTTTCGGAAAGAACTCAATGAAGTGGGCACTTACAAGCGCTTCTCATTGGGTCAGACGGTGGGACATTTCATCCTTACCGTGTCGTTTGTAGCGCTGGCTATTTCGGGTTTCGCGCTCCGATATCCGGACGTGTGGTGGCTGAAAATGTGGTTCTTCAGCGATGCCAGTCTCGAGACTCGGGGATTGGTGCACCGAATCGCCGGCGCGGTGCTCATCGTTCTCGTCATCGTGCACGCGCTTCACACGGTTCTACGTCCCTATGGCCGAAAAGAGCTCTGGGCTCTATTTCCGAAATTCAAGGACGTCAAAGACGTAATCGCGAACATGAAGTACACAGTTGGCCTTGCATCCGAAGGCCCGAAGTATGACCGCTACAGCTACAGCGAGAAGATGGAATACTGGGGCATGATGTGGGGAACGGTGCTCATGGGGGTGACCGGTCTGGCCATGTGGTTCGCAGGGGACTTCCTAAGGCACATTCCCAAAATCTTCCTCGACATCATCGCCCTCATCCACTTCTATGAGGCGTGGCTGGCCGTAGGGACAATCGTCATCTGGCACTTCTACTACATGATCCTGGATCCGGTGACCTACCCGATGAATTGGTCGTGGATTACCGGGCGCATCACGGAAGAGGACTTCAAAGAACACCACCCATTGGAGTTTGAACGAGTCGTCGAGGGGGAAGGCGCCGATGGCAAGGATGCTCCGGTGTCGATTCGAGAGAAGTCCAAACCGTAAGCGGGGCTGCGTAGTCGAATCCCATTCGCGATAAAGGGAGCGGCCGGACCACCGATGGGGCAGTCCGGCCGAGGGGAGGAGAAGGGGGACAGCTTAAGGGTTACTTCGTGCCGGCTACATACAGCTCGTCGACTTTGGACCAATTGACGACCTCGTAGAATGCAGCGATATAGTCGGCACGCCGGTTCTGGTACCTAAGGTAGTACGCATGTTCCCACACGTCCATGCAAAGGACTGGAGTCAATCCTTGCAGTAGCGGGGAATCCTGATTTGCGGTGCTGAGTACTTGCAGTTTCCCGCCATCGCCGATGCAGAGCCAAGCCCAGCCGCTGCCGAACCTCGTAAGGCCTGCCTTTGTGAACGCCTCCTTGAACGCGTCGAATCCACCCAGGTCGGCCTTGATGGCGTCGCCGACCTTTCCTTTAGGCTCGCCGCCGGCATTGGGTCCCATGAGTTGCCAGAACAGACTGTGGTTCGCGTGTCCACCGCCATTGTTGATAACGGCCTGGCGTTTGGCTTCGGGAACGCTGGAAATGCTCTTCAGCAGGTCATCGATGGGCTTTCCATCCAGTCCGGTGCCTTCGAGCGCCGCATTGACGTTGGTGATGTAAGCTTGGTGATGCTTCCCATGGTGAATCTCCATGGTTTTCGTATCAATATGGGGCTCGAGCGCATCTAGAGCATAGGGAAGCGATGGTAATGTGTAAGGCATCTTGGCCCTCCTTCACGGTCAGTTACTACGGGGACTCTCACTTGGTTTCCACCTTGGTTACAGAAAGTTAACACAGGGCACAAGCAATTTGTTTCCGACCAGCCAACTATTGACCGAAGCAGGTAAGGGGGGTAGACTTTGCGCCCGAAACGGTGAGTGCGGTTCGGATTGGCAGAGTAGTAGAAAAACGAGTATGGAGTAGAATCATGGGTGAACTTATCAAGATTGCGGAGAAGAAGGACATTCCCGAAGGCGACGGCATTTGTGTTACCCATGACGGCGAGCGAATTGCGGTATTTAATGCAGGCGGAACGATTTACGCCATCAGCGATATGTGCCCCCACGCGGGGGGGCCATTGTCCGACGGTTGGATCGAAGGCACCGAAGTCACCTGTCCATGGCACGGGTGGAGCTTCGACGTGACTTACCAGGACGGGAGCAATCACGATGGCGTGTGCCGATACAAGGTCGTCATCGACGGAGAAGACATTAAAATCGAAATGCCCTGAAGCCGGCTTAAGTGACCTTGCGGTACAATAATGGGGAGAAGCGCCAATGGCGTATATAGTCGCGGAGCCGTGCATCCGTTGCAAGTACGTTGATTGTGTCGAAATCTGTCCGGTGATGTGCTTTCATGAAGGGGCCAATTGTCTGGTCATCGACCCGGACGAATGCATCGACTGCGGGGCCTGCGTGGATCAATGCCCTGTGAATGCCATTTTCCCGGAGGAGTCTTTGCCAGAGAAATGGCGGGAATTCGTCGAAATCAATGCCCGGTTTTCCAAGGAATGGCCCGTCATTACGCACAAGCAAGTACCGCTCCCCACGGCGGACGAGTACAAATCCGTCGAAAACAAACGGGCGCTTCTGGACCCCACGCCGGGCGCTGGCGACGTGTGAATCGCCCCGACAGGGGGAGCGGCACGACAGACCGCACAGGATCGGAGGTAGGGCATGGCCGTTGAAGTCCGGCTGAAGGAACTGCTCGGCGGCAACACGATGGATGCCGCGCCCGAGCTAGTCGTGCAGGAAGAGAATGGCGACATCCGTTGCGTGGCTTGCGGGCACCGGTGCCTGATTCGAGAGGACAAAGCGGGCATCTGCCGGGTACGGTTTAATCGCAAAGGAGTACTTCGTGTACCCGGCGGTTATGTCGCGGGACTCCAAATAGACCCCATCGAAAAGAAGCCCTTCTTTCACGCCTTTCCTGGGAGGGAGGCGCTGTCTTTCGGCATGCTCGGCTGCGACTTTCATTGCGGGTACTGTCAGAACTGGGTGACAAGCCAGGCACTCCGCGACGATGCGGCTGTCGTGCTTCCCAAAGTGTGCGACGCTACGGAATTGGTGGCGTTGGGAACGCGCCACCGCACTCCCGTGGTTGTGAGCACCTACAACGAGCCGCTGATTACGTCGGAATGGGCAGTTCAAGTCTTCGAGAAGGCACGGGCAGCAGGCATGGTGTGCGGGTACGTGAGCAACGGGAACGCCACCCCTGAAGTGCTTTCCTTTCTGCGCCCCTTCGTGGATCTGTACAAGGTCGACTTGAAAGGCTTCAACGACAAGAACTACAGGAAGCTGGGAGGTGTCCTGAAGAACGTCTGTGACACCATCGAGCGCCTGAAAGCGATGGGGTTCTGGGTTGAAATCGTGACGCTCGTAGTGCCCGGGTTCAACGACAGTCCCGAAGAGCTGCGACATATGGGGGAATTCCTGGCGGGTATTTCGCCGGACATTCCGTGGCATGTGACGGCCTTCCACCCCGATTACAAGATGACCGAGCCGCCCAGGACGACGATTCACGAATTGGAGCGGGCTTATGACGCGGGCAAGGAGGCCGGACTGCACTTTGTGTATCCCGGAAACCTTCCAGGATTGGTGGGAGACCGAGAAAGCACCTATTGCCCATCATGCCATACGTTGCTCATTCGGCGTCGGGGCTTTCTTGTTCTTGAGAACAGGATGAAGGGCAACGGCTGCGCAAAATGCGGCGCCGCCATACCGGGCGTGTGGGAAGAGCACGCCCCTAAGCAGAGCGCAGGAGACGGATACCCGAGGGCCGTCCGACTTTGAGGAAAACCTCTTGCGAATTGAGTCGTCACGGGGTCCGTCTGATATCCTCTCGCTATGCACACACGTTTGAATACGCTCCTGATTATCGCCGACCAGTTTCGCTGGGATTGTCTTGGCGCCGCGGGGAATCCGATTGTCCGCACGCCCAATCTGGATTCGCTCGCTCGCGAAGGGACGCTCTTTACAAAGTGCTTTGCCCAGACCGCGCCGTGCGGTCCCAGCCGCATGTGCATCTTCACAAGCCGGTATATGTGCTCGACGCGCTCGGTCAATAACTGCACGCCGTTGGTGGACGCTCACGAGAACGTGGCGATGCATATCAAGGAGGCGGGCTATTCCACGGGGATTCTAGGGTACAACGACTATGCCCTCGACCCGCGGATACTGCCTGACGGAGACTCCCGCAAGACGGGTCTCAACTATGCGAACTTTCTTCCTGGCTTCGACACAACGCTGCAGCACGAATACCATTCGCCGGAGTATTTCGCGTATCTGCGCTCGAAGGGCTATCCGGAAGAATGGTGCGGACCCGAGATCTGCTCGACCTACAACGTGCCGAAAGGGGGGCCAGGCCCGCATTTGCCGCTGCGCTATCCTGCGCATTACCGCGCGGAAGACAGCGAAACGGCATTTCTGACCGGGCAGGCGTGCGACTTCATTCGAGGGCGTGCGCAAGGAGGCTGGTTCCTGAGCCTGAACTACATCAAGCCACACCCGCCGAGAATCTGCCCCGAGCCTTATCACGTTATGTTCGACCCTGCCGAAATGCCGCCCGCCCTCAGACGGTCCGAGGAATTGTCGGGCCAGCACCCGTATCTGCGGATGGCGCGCGCCTGTCCGTCGCTGGAAGACGAAAGCCAACTGCGCGAAACGAAGGCCTGCTATTACGGAATGATCGCGGAAGTGGATGCGTGTATCGGAAAGGTGCTTGACACACTTCGAGCCACGGGGCAGTGGGAAGATACGTTGATCGTCTTCACCTCCGACCATGGCGAATACATGGGGGACCACTATCTGCTCGACAAGGGGCACTTCTTCGACGCCACGATGCGTGTCCCGCTCATTGTTCGCGATCCCTCAACGCAGGCAGACTCTATGCGCGGGCGTCTTGTCGATGGATTCTGCGAATCGATTGACACTGCCCCAATGATTCTCGAATACCTTGGCGTGCCAGTCCCTCATCGATTTCAGGGGAAGAGCCAATTGGGATTGGTGCGCTCGCTCGAGGGGGCGCGGGCGAAAGACCGTGTGTTCTTCGAGTTCGACTTTCGTGGGCGAGTACCGAACGTGCGCGTTGAGGATTCGGATTCCTGTCTGTTGTGGGCCGTGCGCGACGATAGATACAAATACGTCCAGTTTGGTCTGGAGGATATGCCGCCTCTCCTCTATGACTTGGAGAAGGACCCTGGGGAGTTTCTCAATGTGGCCGGAAGGCCAGAGTATGCGTCAATTGAAGTCGAGTGTTGCAGGCATTTGCTGAGATGGCGCATGAAACACGAAGACCAACGAATGGAACGTTGGGCGTCACAGTACCGCTGACAGCCTTGAAAGAGTGCGGATGCCCTCATTCTGAGCGTCAGGTGCGCTCGCAGATCTTGCTGATGATTCCCTTCAGGAATTTGACGTCGCGCGTAAGGTTTGCGGGAAGGTCGTCCTGAACAAATTCCATAAGCATCATGTTATGGCGTCTCTTCGAAGCGAGAGCCATGACGTAACGCTCCCATTCGTACTCCCCTTCCTCGAGAGGCCAGCGTTTGCCGTCCATCCAATGGAATACGTGGACATGCAGAAGCCAATCGCGGACGTGCTTGAGACCAGCCAAGCGGTCGGCCGGCAATAGAAGCCCATCCGGTTGCCAATACGTAAACACATTCGCGCGATCAACTTTCTCGTGAAGAAGGGTCGACGACTCGGCTGTGTCGTTCATGGTGTTTGCCTGGAATTCGAAGGCGAGCGAGATACCCCTCGCGTTGG
The DNA here is from genome assembly GCA_041662805.1 of Candidatus Hydrogenedentales bacterium. Classification (GTDB taxonomy): domain Bacteria; phylum Hydrogenedentota; class Hydrogenedentia; order Hydrogenedentales; family SLHB01; genus JAIBAQ01. Next base: position 9,284 of record JBAZRU010000003.1, read on the forward strand.
CGAGGTCCGCACAGCGTTGAGCATCGGCAATGACACCGCCCAAAACATGGTCTCGCGCATTGCGCGATGCGGTGTTTCCGGCGAATACGCGGACGTTTGGCGCGCCCAAAGCTTGGGCGGTGTCCAGCACTTTGTCGAACGAGACAGCATTCGTGGTACTGCAGCCGACGCGATAGTACGAGCCGTACGAAACGACCTGCAAGCCTGCGTCGCGGGTCGATTGCCCGACTTTCTGCGCCTTTTCCACGTCGCCTTCGGGGACATGCGTGTCGCCGGACCATTCGATGCCTGAGACTTCCGCCTGCACCGCGAAGCGAATAACGTCAGCCGGAGCCGCAGTTCGAAACGTTACAGACACAAGACCAATACTCAGCATAGTTCTGCTTAGCCCAAGACCAAGTTTATACGTAACGTGAAGAATATGGCACTTTGGGCGCAGATGACGCAAGCACCATACTCGCGGCAGACAGACACTGAATGCTTGCGGAGAATCGTTGCGTCCCCGGCCACACCCTCCTCAGCGCGTAGCGTGCGGCACGAGTTACCTTGGGGAAGCGAGCCTTTCCAAGGCCAATCCAGAATAGACTCCGTTCCCTTTCTCCGGATTACCGCGGAGCAGCGGGTTCCACGAGAGTAATTGCACCTTCAATCGTGAGCATCAAGTCGAGGAGGTTCTGTTGCGACTCTGCGCCGTCTCCGGACAGCTCATTGATATCCTGCGTGAGCGTTGAGAGAAGGTTTGAAAGACCGCCCAGGCTTTGCGATAGGCCCATTGTCAATTGCAGGTTAAGGGCGGTGTGCACAAGCCTGCCGTCAGTGATGTCGAAATAGACCAGCCCTTGGCCATTCAGGTCAAAGGAAGGCAAGGCCAGTGTGATGCCTCCTTCGGTGTTCGTGGCGTCTGCGCCGGGCATCTTTCCCTCCGTCGTATACGTCTGCTGCACGACGCCGCATTGCCGCCCGCTCATCACCTGGTATCCATAGAACGTATTAACGATTCGAGCCTGGACCGGGGCGCCAAATCCCGGCACCGGCAAAGCGAAGTTCGATTCCCACTGCTTCCCGGGCTGCATGGTCTCGCCTGGATATTCGACGAAAGACAAGCGTGGTACGGCGGAAAGCAAGGATGCCATCCCTTCGGGACCATCGATCTTTTGGACCGTCCCATTGGGGGCAACTTGAACTGAAATGGGTGTGCTGAAGAAGGCGAACTGTTGGTTGCCGGAGGGCAGAGTCCCGTTTGCCGTGTCCATTGATGTGTTGCCGTAGAAGAAGTAGGCCCGTTCCGGCGAATACCCCATCTCGAATGGCACATCCATGAACGAGCCGGCAAGTTGGGCATTGTCGAAAGAGACGCGCATCTCCGCCGATTTGTCGGGGAGAATCTCCTTGGTAAATAAGGAGAAGTCGCTCACAAAGCGCGATTCGATACCGCTGAATCCGCCCGCCTCGAATCCTTTACCTCGTACCGTCGCGTCAACGCGATACGCGGAGATCTCGCCAGGCACGAATCGCATCTGGAGACCAGCAGGTGAGGCGGGGCTTGCGGTAGTCGACAGGGAGGCGTCAGAGCCCCCTGCCGCGACGTCGCCAGACGCGCTGGAAAGGGGTACGCCATCCGTCGTGGCCATGGTCGCGTCGGCGGTTCTAGTATCTTGGGCACGCAATAACCGGGCTAAAGCCACGCCGGAAGCCAGACCTACAGCAAAGATAAGTGCTCCAACACCGATCCATTTATATCGCATCTATTCTTGCCTTGTGCGTTATGACCGCCGCTACTTGTAGAGAGTGTACCAGAACGGCGAAGGAATGCCCTATTTGTCCGCAAACAAGGGTTTCGTTTACAGTGAACCAATGGCGCACGCCCGCGTTTGGGCCAAGTCCTGGGTTTACAGAGGTGCGAAATTGGGACGCTGCGATGCAGCTTGACGTGTACACAAGAGAGCATGAATAACATGAACGAAGCCAATCAATCGGACTTGCACGTCACGCCGGAGCTTCTCCAACGGTATGACCGTCCAGGGCCGCGATACACCAGCTATCCGACCGCCCCGGTGTGGAAGGAGGACTTCGGCGATTCGGAATATCGGGAGGCGCTGAGACGCGCCGCCCACCCGCACGACGCCCCTCTTTCGGTCTATGTGCACATCCCATTCTGCCACGAGCGCTGCGCGTTTTGCGGTTGCAACGTCATCATCGGGCGCAAGGAGGGCCTTGCAGACGCCTACCTCGATTATGTTGCGCGCGAGATTCGCATGGCTTCCGAGGCTTTGGGAGGGCGGCGGCGTGTGCTCCAAATCCACTGGGGAGGCGGCACCCCCACGTTTCTGGAGCCAGCCCAGTTGCGGCGATTGTTCCGGACAATCGGCTCTGCCTTCGAGATTGATCCCAGCGCCGAATTGGCGTTGGAGATGGACCCGCGGGTTACCTCGCAAGAGCAAATTGCACTGCTCCGCGAGCTGGGGTTCAATCGGATCAGTATGGGCGTTCAAGACTTGGATCCTCAGGTTCAGTGCGAGATTCACCGCAATCAAACCGAGGAGCAGACCCGCCGTCTGTTCGCGTGGTGTCGCGAAGCCGGTTTCGGGGGGATTAATTTTGACCTGATTTATGGGCTGCCCGGGCAGGAGTTAAGCCGCTGGGAAGACACAATACGAAAGGTCATCGAGATTGGCCCCGACCGCATCGCGGTTTACAGCTACGCCTATCTTCCGGAACGATTGCGCAATCAGCGCCATATCGACGTCGACAAGCTGCCCAAAGCGGAGCTGAAATTCGAGCTGTTTGCGGCGGCACGGCGCCTCTTTCTGGAAGCGGGATACAGCGCGATCGGGATGGACCATTTCGCGAAGCCGCACGATGAGTTGGCGGTTGCCATGAGGGAGCGCCGGTTGCATCGCAATTTCATGGGCTATACCGTGGTCCCGGCCCCGGACATGCTCGGATTCGGGACCTCGGCGATTGGCGAAATCGGCGGTAGCTTCGCTCAGAACGAAAAGAAACTGTCGCGTTACTATCAGTCAATTGATGCGGGGCATTTCCCGACGGCATGCGGCATTGCACTCACGCCGGACGACCTCGTCAGAAAATGGGTCATCAAACAACTCATGTGCAATTTCTACCTTGATTTCAGGGAGCTGGAATCCCAATTCGACGTAACGTTCGGAAGTTACTTTGCCGCGGAGGACGAAGCCCTTCGCGCCGGGTTGGACGACGGGTTTGTGGTATGGGAGGAGGCCGCGTTGCGGGTGCTTCCTCTCGGGCAAGCGTTTATTCGCAATATCGCAATGATATTCGACGCCTACTTGCCGAAGGTCAAGACGCAGTTTTCCCGCACGGTATAGTCATGAAGTACGCAGTTTATGCAGGGAAGAATCAATGAAACTAGAGACCCGTGTCGCCGTACTTGGGGGAGGAGTGACGGGGCTTTGCGCCGCCCACTACCTGTCCAAAGCATTCGGTCCCGATAACGTGCGTTTGCTGGAGGCTTCCGACTACATCGGCGGCACAACGCGAACGGAAAACATCGAAGGTTTTTTGTGCGATTGGGGTCCCAACGGCTTCTTGAATCGCGAACCCTTGACGTTGGATTGGATTGATGACTTGGAGCTGTCGCCCGAGCTTGTGACGGCGAACGAGGCTGCCGCGCACCGGTTCATACTCAAGAACGACCGGCTCATGGAGGTTGTGGGCCCCCCCAAGTTTCTCGTGTCGCCGCTGCTCTCCGCGAAAGGCCGTGCACGGCTTTTGTGCGAACCGCTCATCAAGTCCAAATCGAATGATGACGTCGAGACCATATGGAACTTCGCCGCGCGTCGCATCGGCCGGGAGGCCGCCGACATCATGGTCTCCGCCATGGTGCTGGGTGTTTACGGGGGCGATGCCAAGCAACTCTCGCTGGCCCACTGTTTCCCGCGCATGGCAGCCATGGAGAAGGAGCACGGAACGCTCTTCAAGGCGCTGTTGGCAAAGCGACGCCAGACTTCCACTGCCAGTCCCATGGGGCCGAGCGGCGTGTTGACGACGTTCCAGCAGGGTATAGGACGCCTTCCCGAATTCGTGGCCCAGAGGATGCGCGCCCAGATCCTGGCGGAAGCGAGTGTCTCGTCGATTTCTCGCGCGAACGGGATCTTTCGCATACGCACCGATCGCGACGACACCGTCGAAGCGGAATCGGTCGTCGTCGCGATGCCTGCTTATGCGGCGGCGCGCGCCGTCGAAGACCTTGCTCCAGCGGCATCCAAAGCGCTCGCGGAAATCTCCTACGCCGACATTGCCGTCGTTTGTACGGGATATCGCCGCGAACACGTCGGGCATTCCCTGGATGGCTTCGGATTCCTTGTTCCCCCGAATCAAGGCAAACAGGTGCTTGGCTGTTTGTGGACCTCGTCCATCTTCCCGCATCAAGCGCTAGAGGGTACGGTGCTGTTGCGGACGATGGTGGGAGGTTATGCAAACCCCAAGCCCGTCCAATGGAGTGACGCGGAACTGATCGCGCTGATCGAACGGGAGATTCATCCGCTTCTTTCCATCGGCGCAAAGCCAGACTTCGTGCGCATATTCCGCCATATTCGCGGAATTCCACAATACCTGCTCAAGCACGGAGAGCATTTAGCTGCGGTGGAAGCCGCGGAACGGGAGTGCCCCGGACTTGTGTTTGCGGGCAATGCGTTTCGAGGCGTTGGACTTAACGATTGTGTTGTGTCCGCGCACCGCGCCGTGAAGCTGCTCGCAAAATAGTATCTTCATTGCATTCCTTCGGATGCGATGGTAGTCTGAAGTCCGCGCTGTCTTGTGCGATTTCACCAACGAACACCGCGATTCGCCGCCGACCTTTTCGGCGTGCCGCTCCGTGGCGCGCCCACACGGCCTTTTTCGTGTGACTCCAAAGTGCCTCCCGGCGAATGGCTATGGTGAGGAGGTTTTTTCAAATGCCCGTATCCGAAACGCAGTCCCGCGTTTTTAAAGAATTGCAGCCGGACTCGCTCACGCGAGTTCCCTTTGCGAATTCCAGAAAAGTATACGTCGAGGGAGGCGATCCGTCGATTCGCGTGCCCATGCGGGAGATTTCCCAGACGCCCACCCGCTCGCGCGGCTCGGATTCCGTGACGCAAAATCCTGCTATTACGGTCTACGACACCTCCGGTCCGTATACCGATCCCGATGAAGCAATAGATGTCCGGTTGGGCCTGAAACCCGTCCGCCTTGGCTGGATTCAGGGACGCGGCGACGTGGATGAGTTGGAAGGATTGACGTCCGCGTTTGCACGGCGGCGCGAAGGCGATGCCTTGTTGACGGGGGTCCGCTTCGAGCGGACGCGCGCCCCCTTGCGTGCGAAGCCCGGTTGTTGCGTCACGCAGATGCACTATGCACGGCGGGGTATGATCACTCCCGAGATGGAGTATGTGGCAATTCGTGAAAACATGCGCCTGGAAGAGGCGGTCGAAGCGCTCAAGCGGCAACACCCCGGACATGACTGGGGGGCGAATCTGCAGCCCCGAATAACCCCGGAATTCGTGCGGGACGAAGTGGCCCGCGGCCGCGCGATCATCCCCGCGAACATCAACCACCCCGAGTTGGAGCCTATGGCAATCGGGCGAAACTTCCTCGTGAAGATCAACGCGAACATCGGCAACTCCGCCGTGCGAAGCAGCATCGAAGATGAAGTCGAGAAGTTGGTGTGGTCCATTCGCTGGGGTTCCGACACGGTTATGGACCTATCGACCGGCGTGAACATCCACGAAACGCGCGAGTGGATTGTGCGCAATTCGCCCGTGCCTATCGGCACGGTTCCAATCTACCAAGCATTGGAAAAAGCGGGGGGGAGGCCCGAGGACCTTACGTGGGATCTCTTTCGCGACACGCTGATCGAGCAGGCGGAGCAAGGCGTGGACTACTTCACGATCCATGCGGGCGTTCTGCTGCGCTTTATCCATCTCACGGAAAAGCGCGTAACGGGGATCGTCAGCCGGGGCGGCTCGATCATGGCGAAGTGGTGTCTCGCGCATCACAAGGAGAACTTCCTCTACACGCACTGGGATGACATCTGCGAGATCATGGCCGCGTACGATATCGCGTTTTCGATTGGGGATGGATTGCGCCCCGGTTCGATTGCCGACGCAAACGATGAAGCGCAGTTTGCCGAGTTGAAGACGCAGGGAGATCTGACAAAACGGGCATGGGAATTCGACGTGCAGGTCATGAACGAGGGTCCCGGTCATATCCCCATGCACATGATTCATGAGAACGTGACAAAGCAGTTGGAATGGTGTGGCGAAGCGCCGTTCTACACGCTTGGCCCATTGACGACCGACATCGCGCCCGGCTATGACCATCTAACGTCCGCCATTGGCGCGGCGATGATCGGCTGGTACGGGACCGCGCTTCTCTGCTATGTCACCCCAAAGGAACATTTGGGGCTTCCCGACAAGAACGATGTCCGCGAAGGGGTCGTCGCCTACAAGATCGCCGCGCACGCCGCTGACTTGGCAAAAGGCCATCCAGGCGCTCAGATTCGCGACAACGCGCTGAGCTTGGCCCGCTTCGAATTTCGATGGGAAGACCAGTTCAATCTGTCTCTGGACCCGGATAAAGCCCAGAGTTTTCACGACGAGACTCTGCCAGCTCAGGGCGCCAAGCTGGCCCATTTCTGCAGCATGTGCGGCCCTAAGTTCTGTTCCATGGAAATCACACAGCAGATTCGCGACTACGCCGCCCAACTGGGGGTGGACGAGGCTAAGGCCCGAGGCGAGGGAATGAACGCCATGGCCGAGACGTTTCGAGAGAGTGGAGCCGAGTTGTATCGGCCCGTGTGACATCGAAGCAGAGGTCTTGTGAATATACTCACGTCGCTGAAGAAACTGTTTCAGGACTCCGACACATGTTCGCCGGAAGAACTGCACAGCATGCTGCAAGGTAGCGAGTCGGTGTTCTTACTAGATGTGCGTCGAGTCGACGAGCTCGAAAAGGCGCGCATCGACGGCGCTATGCATATTCCGCTGCACGCTCTTGAAGAACGGGTCGAAGAATTGGAGCCGTGGCGCAACGCGGAGATTGTGGTGATGTGTCACCATGGTGTTCGCTCGCGGATGGCCCAGCAGTTTCTCCACGAACGAGGATTTGAAGGCGTCCGAAATCTCGCCGGAGGTATCGCTGCGTATGCAAACGTTGATCCGTCCGTGGGCAAGTACTAAGCGGCCCTTCTCATCTTTCGCCCGATAACCTGGATTTGAGACAGGTGCAATGAGCGATAACACGCGTGCCGTTCGCGCTTGGCCTTTCTGCGCTTTCCCGTCGCTTCGACGCAGGCGCATCGGGCAGGAGATGCTCGACGATCAGTCACTCGAATACCCCCGCAGGATCGATGCCCTCGTCGGCCTCAAGCGAATAAACACCTTCAGTCTCACCAGTCGTAGCCTTTGGAAAATTGTGCGGCGCATTGCGCAGGAGAATCCCGGCCAGCCGCTGCGCGTGCTGGATCTTGCCTCGGGCGGGGGCGACACGGCCATCGGCCTGTCACTGCGTGCCGTGCGCGCAGGCATCCCCCTGGAGGTACACGGGTGCGACCTGAACCACGATTCCGTCGAATACGCAAATTCGCTCGCGAAGAAGGCGCGGGGGAATGCCTCGTTCTTCGTGCGTGATGTGCTTGATCAAGGCGTTCCCGATGGCTATGACGTGATTGTGTGCACCCTCTTCCTGCACCACTTGACGGACGCGGACGCACAATGGTTACTCGAATCCATGGCTGCATCCGCGCGACGCCTCGTAATCATCAGTGACCTGAACCGGAGCCTCGCAGGTTACGTAGTGGCCTGGACCGCCTGTCGAATCCTGAGCTGTTCGGAGGTGGTCCATAGGGACGGTCCACTGTCCGCCCAAGCTGCCTTCACAATGAAAGAATTTGCGACGCTTGCCGACAAGGCCGGGCTTCGCGGCTACTCGATTCGGTGGGCATGGCCTTTTAGGTTTCTCTTCACATGGAGACCTCGGTGTTAGCAGTATTGGCGACTCTTGCCCTCAGTGAAGTAGAGGCGACGTTCTGGGACGTTGTCGTGGTTGGGGCCGGCTGTGCAGGCTCCATCGCGGCGCGCCAACTCGCGTTGGGCGGAGCAAAGGTCCTCCTGGTCGACAAAGCCTCTTTCCCGCGTTGGAAGGTGTGCGGATGTTGCATAGGCCGTCCAACTCAAAACGTCCTAGCCAGAATAGGCCTGGGAAGTCTTCTGACGGATTGCGGTGCGGTGCCCGCTGATACGTTCCACGTCGCCCTGAAAGGAAGAAGCGCCGACATCGCTTTACCGGGGTATTTTCTACTGTCTCGCGAGCGTTTGGATGCCGAACTCGTACGTTCCGCGATTTCTTCCGGCTCCCACTTCCTTCCAAAGACGCAGGCTACGCTCTTGGAGTCTCACAAGGATCATAGGACCGTCACCCTACGATCGGACGATAAGCAGACAACAATCAGAGCCAAGATTGTGATTGCCGCCGATGGCTTGGGGAGTCGTTTGCTGCGCTCGACGGAAGACTTTGATTCCGTGGCGCGGACGGACTCACGAATCGGTGGAGGCACCGTGGCTTCGCGCGCGCCGGCGTCCTACGAACCCGGCGTGATCTACATGGCGTGCTCCAAGAACGGATATGTCGGCTCCGGCCGGATTGAAGATGGCCGGTTGGTTCTGGCGTCGGCATGCGACCCCGAATACGTGAAGTCGTCGGGCGGCTTGGCTGCCGCGTCGTCGGCCATACTCGCGGAAGCCGGATTCGCTCCCGTTCCCGACATCCACGAAATCCATTGGCGCGGCACGCCCGCGCTGACGCGCAAGGCTACGAAACTGGCCTCACACCGCGCATTCGTCGTGGGCGATGCGGCGGGATACGTCGAGCCGTTCACCGGAGAGGGAATGAAATGGGCCATCTGTTCCAGTGTCGCTCTGGCGTCCATTGTGCTCCGCGCATTGCTTGGGTATGAGCAGCGCTTCGAATTGGAGTGGGAGCGCAAGTACCGCGAAATCGTAACGTCCGATCAGGCCACGTGCCAACTGCTCGCAGCCGGCTTGCGCTGGCCCAAATTGCTGAGCGCAGCCTTGAGTATTGTATCGGTCGCGCCAATCGTCGCGGCCCCCTTTGTCTCTCGACTCAACACGCATGTCCCGTGTCAACAGGAAGTAACACAACCATGAAGTTCGCCATTCTCGGACAAGGAACCGCACTCCCTCAGCACTCGATAAGCATGGAGGAAGCAGTCCTCTATGCGAAGGAAGCGTTTTGCGAAACCGACGAGCAAGCGCGTCAACTCAAACTGCTCTACCGGATGACAGGCGTGCAGCGGCGGCACACGGTGGTTCTCGATGCGCCAGAAGGCACGCCAAACCGCCAATCGTTCTTCCCCGTACCGAACGGGACCATGCAACAAGGGCCTTCTATTCGGATGCGCATGGAGAAGTACGAGAGCGACGCATTGCCGCTTGCGATGAAAGCGACGCGCGATGCGCTGGCGGACTCGCACACCAACCCCGAGGACATCACCCATTTGGTCACGGTATCATGCAGCGGATTCGCTGCGCCGGGCGTCGACATCGGCCTGATAAAGGGCCTGGGGTTGCAGCCTACGGTTGAACGCGTCCATGTCGGCTTCATGGGATGCCACGGAGCATTGAACGGAATTAAGGTGGCGCGCGGCTTCGTGGAGAGCAATCCGTCGGCCCGCGTGCTGCTTTGCGCGGTCGAGTTGTGCAGCTTGCACTACCACTACGGTTGGAACCCGGACCAGCTTGTGGCAAATGCCTTGTTCGCGGACGGCGCAGCCGCCGTGGTCGGCGGGGCGGACGATGGGGCAGAGCCAAATGCTTGGAAGATTCGCGATACCGGCTCCTGTCTTGTGCCGGATTCCGAAGACGCCATGACGTGGCGCATCGGAAACAGCGGCTTCATCATGTCGCTTTCGTCGCGTGTCCCGGAACTGATCGGACGGCACCTGCGGCCGTGGATGGAAGGTTGGCTGGGCAAAAACGGCCTGACCATTTCCGATATTCAGTCGTGGGCGGTCCACCCCGGCGGCCCGCGCATTCTCGGCTCGACAACAAAAGCGCTCGAGTTGCCAAGAGAAGCCGTTGACGTCTCGCGCGAGATTCTGCGCGATCACGGTAACATGTCGTCCCCCACAATCCTGTTCATCATTAAGCGCATGCGTGACCAAGGCATGCCCACCCCTGCCGTTGCCCTCGGCTTCGGCCCAGGATTGATGGCTGAGGCTACCCTGTTCGCATGATGCTCAGTGACTAGCTGATTTGCGGTGGACCGGAACTTGCAATTGGCTTCCTATGTCTGTAAACCTCAGGCCAGACTCAAGCCAACGGATTGGACCCACATGCGAATCGGCAATCTATCGATCGAAAAACCACTCTGCCTCGCGCCCATGGAGGACATCACGGACATCCCGTTTCGTCTCATCTGCAAGCGTCTGGGTGCGGATATTGTCTACACTGAATTCACGAGCAGCGAAGGGCTGATCCGCGATGCGCGGAAATCTCTTTCGAAGATCCGTATCGTCGAAGAAGAGCGGCCCGTGGCTATCCAAATCTTCGGCGCGGTCGAGACATCCATGGAAGGGGCCGCTGCCGTCGCGGAACGGTTCAATCCCGATTTCATCGACGTCAATTGCGGTTGTTGGGTGAAGCAAGTTGCCATGCGCGAATCGGGCGCGGGTTTGCTGCGCGACCTCGCTAAATTCGAAGGCATCGTCGCCTCCGTCGTGCGAGGGACTTCGCTTCCAGTAACGGTGAAGACGCGCCTGGGTTGGGATGCGAACAGCATTGTCATTCTCGATGTCGCGCGGATGCTCGAGCAAATTGGCGTGCGCGCCTTGACGGTGCACTGCCGCACGCGCGATCAAGGGCATCGCGGCGAGGCCGATTGGTCATGGCTGGAAAAGCTCAAACAGGCCGTGTCCATCCCCATCATCGGCAACGGCGACGTCGAGTCGCCGGAAGACGTGAAGCGAATGTTCGAGACGGGGTGCGACGGCGTCATGATTGGCCGCGGGGCAATTCAGAATCCATGGATCTTCGCTCAGGCGAAGCACTACCTTGCCTGCGGCGAACATATGCCGGAACCCGGACCCGACGCGCGCGTTGCCACGTGCATCATTCACCTGCGCATGCTCGTCGAAGAACGGGGCGAGCAGCGGGGCGTCGTGGAGTTTCGCAAGCACTACTCCGGATACTTGCGAGGCCTTCGCTACGTGTCGAAACTGCGAGCGGAATTGATGGAGTTCAAATCGCTCGAGCCCGTCCTTGCGCGGCTGCAACAATACGTCGAGGATCTCATGAGCGGGGCGCCTGCTTAGCAGTGGCGTTTCTTCTTGCGATTGGGTACTGTGATGGCCTTTCAAGCGCGGACGATGTAGGGGAGGGTCGAACATGTTGGAGTCGCTGAAGCAGAAAGTGCTCGACGCGAATTTGGCCCTGGTTCAGGCGGGGTTGGTCATGCGGACGTTTGGCAATGCGAGCGCGATCGACCGTGCCACCGGGATGATAGTGATCAAGCCGAGCGGAGTTTCCTACGATGCCATGCGCCCCGAAGACATGGTCGTCGTCGATCTGGAAGGGACGCGGGTCGAAGGCAAGCTCAACCATTCGGTGGATACCCCAATTCATATTGCGTTGTACAAGGCATTCGAAAACGTGGGGGGGGTTGTGCATACGCATTCCCATTTCGCCACGTGTTGGGCGCAGGCCTATCGTCCGATTCCGTGCATGGGCACAACCCACGCCGACTATTTCTATGGAGAGATCCCGGTTACAGACCCGTTGAAAGAAGATGAAATCGCTACCGATTACGAGCGCCATATCGGCGAAAGCATTGTGAGGTGTTATCAAAGCCGGCACCCGTTGCAGTGCCCCGCGGCGCTGGTTGCGGATCATGGACCGTTTGCGTGGGGCCGCACTGTGGCCGATGCCGTCGAGAATGCGGTCGTTCTGGAAGAGGCGGCGCGTCTCGCGTTGCACACGCTTTCACTCGACCCCCAACAGGCGTTCATCAACCACTACCTCCTCGACAAGCACTTTCTCCGCAAGCACGGTGATACGGCCTACTACGGTCAGAGACGCTGAAAGCAAGAACGCCCGGCGTTTCCACCGGGCGTTCTCGGTAAATCACAAATCGTCTGGCGTCGACCTCAGACCTTCGGTATTGCATCCTCGGCCAGGCGCAATGCTTCTTCATCCAGGTCCGCGTCCACAAGCTTGCCGCTCAGATACGTATCGTACGACCCCATATCGAAGTGGCCGTGACCACTGAGATTGAACAGGATGGTCTTGGCCTCGCCCGATTCCTTACACGCAAGAGCGGCATCGATTGCCGTGCGGATCGCGTGGCAGGATTCCGGAGCCGGCACGATGCCCTCCGCCTTGGCGAAAAGCATGCCTGCTTCAAACACCGGATTCTGGTAGCACGCCACCGCGCGAATGACGCCGAGCTTCGTGAGATGCGCCACCTGCTGCGCAACACCGTGGTAGCGCAACCCGCCCGCGTGGATGCCTGGCGGAACAAAGTTGTGACCCAGCGTATACTGCATCAACAACGGCGTCAGGTGTGCCGTGTCGCCGAAGTCGTAGGCATAAAGGCCACGCGTAAGCGTGGGGCATGCCGCGGGCTCCGACGCAATAATGTCCGTGCCCAGGGACTTCTTCATTTTGTCCTGGACGAACGGGAAGGCTAGCCCCGCGAAGTTCGAGCCGCCGCCGCAACATCCAATGACGACATCGGGGTAATCGCCAGCCATTTCCATCTGCTTCTTGGCTTCCAAGCCGATGATGGTGTTGTGCAGCAACACGTGATTGAGCACGCTTCCCAGACTGTACTTGATCGACCCACCGCTCTTCGCGGCAACTTCGACGGCCTCGGATATCGCCATTCCCAAGCTTCCCGACGTATTGGGATCGGTCTTCAGGAAACTGCGCCCGCTATCGGTCGTATCGCTTGGACTCGCGATGACTTTGCCGCCGAAGGTTTGAATCAAAATGCGCCGATAGGGCTTCTGGTCGTAGCTCACGCGCACCATGTATACGGTGCACTTCATGTTGAACATGCCGCAAGCGATGGCGAGCGCCGTGCCCCATTGTCCTGCGCCCGTCTCCGTGGAAATCTCGCGGATACCGGCGACTTTGTTGTAATACACCTGCGGCGTCGACGTGTTGATCTTGTGACTGCCCGATGGGCTGACACTTTCGTTCTTGTAGTAGATCTTTGCGGGCGTGTCGAGGGCCTTCTCCAAGCGATAGGCGCGTCGTAGCGGAGTCGGACGCCACAAGCGGTAGATGTCCATGACTTCGCCCGGAATCGAAATGGTCGGAGCCAGACTCATTTCCTGCTCAATGAGTCCTTCCGGGAAAATGGCCGCCAAGTCGCTTGGAACGAGCGGCTTCAGCGTGCCGGGGTGAAGAGGCGGTGCCATCGGCGTCGGCATGTCCGGAGTAATGTTGTACCAATAATCCGGCAGTTTGTCGCCATCAAGCAGGATGTTGTATCGGTTCATGAGAAGTCCCTTTCGCGCCCGCGGCTCATCCGCGACGCCACATGTTGATTGCTCGTATCGTTGGCAGCCTTAGAAGCAGAGCCGCGTTTCGAACGTGATAAAGTCGCCGTCATCCTTGTCCGAGCCGCCTGCAAACACCAGGCCGTTCGACGCGAAGAAGCTGCCGTCTTCGATGGCGTCGCCTGAGAAAAGGTGGCACCAGTGGACTGAGAACATCAGGTCTTCGCTGTAGTGGTAAACAACCATGATGTCGGTCGTGTAGCCAATCTCGTTACTGCCTTCTTGCGTCCAGAACGACAAGGCCGGAGCCAACGGAACGCGGAACTGGCCGAAGTTCGCATAGACCGGCAGATCGAATGGCTCGTCAGTAAGGTAATAGCCCGCATCCACGATGATGTCGATGCTCTGCGTTGGGTGCGCAATAGCCCCCAGCATGAACACGTGACCGTTCGAGAAATCGTTCTGCAGGTCGAAGAACCCGTTGTACATGTGGTTGGAGAAGAGCCTGTTGAAGCTCACGCTGGACTTAGGATTGAACGCATAGTAGGGGTTCAACCACTCGCCGAAGCTGAGGTCGCGGTCGTCCTGGCCCTGATAATAGGCGTACTTGCCAAACACGCGGGGCGTCCACGGAAATTCAAACGTGTAACCCGCTTCCGCGGTAAGACCCCACGCATCGAACTCAGCATCATCGTCGCCATACTGGAACGGCTTGAAGTTGAAACCAACTTGCCCTGCGTCGCCAAACTGATACGCGCCTTCTACGTCGAAATCAAATGCGCCAATGGTCCCGGCAGCGCGCAGGCCGACCGTGTGGAGGTTGGTTGTGTCGTAATCGTCGAGATTGAATACGTCTTCCCAGAACTCGAGGGGAGCGCTGCTCGCCGTGTCGTTCAGGCTGCGCGCATCGCGAATCCACATCCAGTATGCGTCGAAAGTGATGTTCTCGATGGCTTTGCAGCTCGCGTAAACACCGTAGAAGTCAACGTCGCCATCCTGTTCGCCAACGCCGCCCTCGGCCAGAATAGAAGCCCACGCGTCGACGCTGAACGTTTCGCCGGCGTAGGTGAGGCGCAATCCATCAAATGAGCGTCCACGATAGAAGGGACCAAAATCTTTCGGGCCCACGAGCCACTGGCTGCCGAACGCAAGTTCCTGGCGTCCAACGCGCATGCGCACGGGGAGACCGAACATCTCGTTCGCTTCGATGTACGCTTGGTAAATCTCCACGTCGTTTGAACTGATCGCGCGGGCGTCGGCGCCGGTCACATAGTTCGAGCGAAAGTCCTCGCCCCAAAAATCATAGCTTTCCAGTTCGATGAACGCGGCGACTTCCTGCGTGAAATCGGCCTTCACGTTCAGGCGCGTGCGCTGCTCGACCAACGTAACGTCATTCGTCTTATTGTCGAACGCGTACGGGCTCAGAAGGCCAAGCCCATTGAATGCCGGCGCGCCGGACAGAAATTCGCCGACTGCGCGGCGCGGCAGAAGACTTGCCGGCATTCGGACTTCGACCGGGCCGGGTTCGACGGACCAGTTCATGATCCAATCCGCCTTGATGCGGATCTCGCCGCCCACTTGGACGTTCTCGAGTTCGGCGCCCGCTGGCAGAGCCAGCACTAGAAGCGCGCAAACCAGCAGCAGTGTTGTGAATCGCGACATGTCGATTCCCCCTTCTCGCTTGATTGGCCTATCCCCTGAGATTCCCCACGATCCCCCG
Organism: Candidatus Hydrogenedentales bacterium; assembly: GCA_041662805.1. GTDB lineage: Bacteria > Hydrogenedentota > Hydrogenedentia > Hydrogenedentales > SLHB01 > JAIBAQ01. Next base: position 24,538 of record JBAZRU010000003.1, read on the forward strand.
TGGAGTACGGGAGCTATTCTGCACAGACGGATTGACTGTCGTCAAGTGCGAGTCCAAGTAGGGCAATCGCATTAAAAGTTGGCGAGGACGCCTCGCGCTAGCCGCCCCTCCGGTTCTTTCGAGAATTCCTTCTTTCCGTCTCCTACGAAACGCTGCCTTCCTCTGAACAACAAATCCAGAAGGTTCGATGGGGCGAATGGTCGATGGCGATTGCGAGTTGGCCGTCTGGGTGCTTGAGAATGCAGGTCCTTCGTTTGAACAGCGCAGCCAGAGTGCGGATACTGGGCATTGGGGGCGCTTCGGAGGCGGATGTTATTTCGCGTCTTTGCCGTATTTGAATTCCGCGCGTATCATCGACTCGTGTAAGCACTTCATATCAGTGAACCGGATTGACTGGTTCTTGGGGAGATACTGGATGTACAAAAGGATCTTGTGCGGCAGCTTGCTTGTTGGTGTCGCGGCCCTTCTGGCCGTGGGGCAGGCGTGGGCCGGGGAATACCGGAGTGTAAGCGTCCGGCTGGGCAAGCACGCGGGCACGGTGGAAATAAACGCGGGGCATCTTCTTGTGCGGCGGTTGACCGAATCGGGTTTGGCGCAGGCCCACGTCGCCACGGAAGGCGAGAGTCTAGCGAAGAGTCCGGGGAGCCTCGTGGTTTTGTTGGGTATCCCTGCGAACCATCAAGAAATCGCTGCTGAATTTACCAGGCATCGCATTCCGCCGCTCTCGCCGCTGGCGCCCGGTGTGGAAGGCTTTCTGTTGCGGTCGCTGCCTGAGGCGACAGAGCAAACCGTGTTGGCAGCGGGTATCGATGATCGTGGGGTGGTCTATGCCGTCGGCGAGATCCTGCGGCATGCTGTCGTGAACGGAAACACCGTCGAGTTTCCCGATGACCTCGACGTGCGGAAGGCGCCGGCGTTTGAAGTGCGCGGCACGCAGATTGGCCAAAGCTCCGTGATGTTGAGCAAAGGCCAAGCGCGGAAGTGGACCGAAGCGGAACATGACCACGCCATGGAAGACATCATCCTGGCGGGGGCGAACACGATCTCGGCCGATGGGGAGAAACTCTCACAGGACAATCCTTCGTATCGTCTGGCCCAGTCGTTGGGCATGAAAACCCTCGTGAATTACACGCCCAATGCGGGCGAGGGCCCGCCGGAATGGCTGGGACAGGAGTCCATCGGCCGCGGGGGCTACCTTTGCCCTTCGATTCCCGAGGCGCGAGCCGCCTTGCTCAAGCGCTGCGAGGATACGTTCAAGAATTGCCCCGAAATTTCGTACGTTCATTTTGTGGGAGGGGACGGTGGCGGGTGCGAATGCGACCGTTGCAGGCCCTTCGGGAAGACGTACATCTACTTGTGCGAGGAGATGGCTGCCATCGTGCACCGGTATCTTCCCAAAGCGGAGATCTTTGCCGACAACAAGAAGTTTGACGACGCGGGCGACAAGGCCATCTTCGCATATCTGCAGGAAAAGCCGCGGCCCTGGCTCCGGGCCTTCTGTTACGGTCCCGGATCGGACGGGATGAGTTGGCAGCCGGGGCATCGACAGACGCATGCGATGGAACTGTTTCGCTATCCGGGCTTCGGGCCATTCAGCCGGTACTTGCAGGAAATCCTGCACCAGATGCCGCCGGAGCAGGATATCGTGTTGTGCAACGAGCTTACGCACTGGCGCTATTCGCAGTATGGTTTCGTGCAGGCTTATCCGCGTGCGGACAAGAACGGCGACCAACCGCCGCATTGGAATCATTTCATCTATGAGCGGATGCCGGAGCGGCACCTCACCAAGGTGTATGACCGGCTGACGTTCTTCGCCTGGCCTCGCTACTATCATTGGGTCTTTGGCGAGACCGTGCGCTACAGCATTGGCGACACGACGCATTCGAGCGGCACGCACGACCACTTCAATCAGTGGATGTGGGAGCGGCTTATGTGGGATCCAAGCCGTAGTGTGGAGGACGTGGTCGATGAATATGCGCGGGTGTGGTTTGGCACCGAGGCGGCAGAACCCATGGCCCAAGCGATCTTCCAACTTGAGCAGAACATTCAGGACGATCCAAAGACTCCGCTCCCGCAGAAGAAGGGGATCTACACGTACTACGACCTCGTGAAGGAGGCCGGCGAGAAGATGCCTGCGTATCGCAGGGCGGGGAATTGGCTCTGGCTGGAATACATGCAGAAGGCAGCAGTCGACAAACATACGGCGCTAGCCGTCGGGCAACAAATGGAACTCGAGAAGCGTATCGAGACGCGGGTGGCCAGTGGTTTGGAAACGGGTGAGTTGGACGCGGCCATTGTTGAAGCGCAGTCGTGGCTGGATGCGCCCATTGAGACTGATGAAATGCGGGCGCTGCGCGAGGAAGCGATGCGGTTGGGAGAGGAAAGCAACACGTTATTTGGCGTGCGCAGCGAAGGTATCTACAACCTCGATCATGATTTCATCGGGCTGGGGTGGACGCGACGGCAGTTGGAGCGCGCCAAGGCCACGGCCGTGGAAGAAGAGAAGCGCGAACTACTGAGCATGGTCGCGGATTATGAGAATCCGGGCGAGGGTGGCTATTACGACGACTGCGGTACATACACGAGCATGCCGCACTTGGTGAATGGATATCCCTACGATTTCGGGCAACCGTTTGTGTATGAGATGCTTTCCGAGGCCAACAGGCACAGCCAGCGGAATATGTGCTCGACTCAGGACGAGGCCAAGGGCGTTGCGTTCCACTACGAGGGGCTCGTGCCTGACGCACAATACAAGGTGCGAATGACTCTCGTGCGGCCCAAGTACCAGGCCCGGTATGCAGAGCGGATGAACCAGAAGGCCGAGAACGTGTACGCTGACGATATCGCGTTGGCCAAGGGCCTTGAGATCCCCGAGGGGATGAGCGACTACTTCACCTTTGACATACCGCGGGAATGCACCAAAGATGGCGAGCTTGGCATACGATTCGAGAAGATGCCCGATGTCGCCAGTGGCGATAGGGTCAGCGTCGAGCAATGGCGCAACTCCGGCGGTTGGGGTACGATCGTCTCGGAGATCTGGTTGATCAGGACCAAGTGAGGATTGGAGTCTATGCCGCAAGCTCATTGCTTGGGCATGGGAAGTGGAAGAGGGTGCTGACAAATAGGCGGCTGCCCCTGTTTTAAGCGAATGAATAACCTGCTAAGGAGCGCGGCAATGCGGATTGTTAGGTTGTTAATCGTGCTACTGCTTTCGGCGTTTGTCTTGAATGGGATGGTCAGAGCGGCGGAGGCTAAGGCTGAGGCTGCGTTCAAGATGCATCGCGTCGGGACGCATCGCAGCGAACCTTGCGGCGTCGGAGATTTCAACAAGGACGGCAAGCTCGACATTGTTGCGCTGCCGTTCCTGTATCTTGCGCCCGAATTCAAATCCGTGAAAATTTGCGACGTCGCGGGCGAGGTCGCCGAGGACGGCAAAGGCTACTTCGATGATTTCATGAATGTCCCGCTCGATGTCGATGGAGACGGCTGGCTTGACGTCGTCACGTGTACGTACTTCGCCAAGAAGTGCGAGTGGCTGCGCAATCCGGGGACTGCCGGCGGGGCGTGGCCTCGCAACCTGTTCATGGAGAACGGCAATTACGAGTCGGGCGAATTGGTCGACGTTGACGGAGACGGAAAGGCCCGCGAAATTCTGCCCGCCATTGCTGAGACCGTGTGGTACGAAGTGCGGGATGGCGCACCCGTGAAGCACGTCTTGTCCGAGAAGGCCATGACGTGGGGTGTAGGTTGTGGGGACATCAACGGGGATGGCCGTCCCGATATCGTGCGGCCCGATGCGTGGTTCGAGGCTCCCGCCGACCCGCGCGCGGGCGAGTGGAAGGAACACCCGCTGGATATCGGGAATCGTGGAAAGGCGACTCCGGATATGGCGCAGATTCTCGTCTATGACGTCAATGGCGACGGTCTGTCCGATCTCATTGCGAGCGCGGCGCATGACTACGGCCTGTTCTGGTTCGAGCAAGCGCGGCAAGGAGCGGACATTTCGTTCACGAAACACCTCATCGACGAGTCATGGTCGCAGGTGCACAGCCTCGCCTTGGCGAATCTCGACGATGACGCTGAACTGGAACTTGTTGCGGGCAAGCGATTCATGGCGCACAACGGTGGCGACCCAGGAGAATTCGAGCCGCTCGGGGTCTATTGGTATGACTTGACGCGGAAACCGACGCCTTCGTGGACAAAGCACAACGTCACGTTCAACGAAGGCGTGGGTTCAGGCATGAATATTGTCGCCGAGGATCTCGACGGAGACGGCGATTGCGACATCGTCGTCACGGGTAAGTGGGGCGGCCCCGCGTGGTTTGAAAACACGCTGAAGCCGGGCGCGCAGAAATAGCTGCATGTCTCTATTTCGCGCGCTATTCCAACGCTAGTTCGTAGGGTGTTGCAATGGTGCGCGAACTGCAGAGAAGGGTGCCCATGGTAGAGGACCTGGGGCCGAGGTCATCCACATAGTCTATGCTGACTTGGACCTCCCCTTTCAGGATTCCAGGACGGACCCCGTCATCGCGCGCAAGTTCGGCGAGGGGCAATGTCACGTCGAGATCGTCGGAGCAGGGCCATGTGAAGCGGTTGACTTTGAAAGTGCTCCAAGTCTTCTTCTTGGGCGATTGATGGAGGATTCGTGGATACGGCGTTCCCTGGCCGTCCGCGGGGGCGTAATTGAAGGTGACGCGCACTTCTTGGATGGTGAAGTTGGGGTGGGCGTTTGTGACGCGGATGTGAATCGGCAAATCGACGTTGTGATGCCACGCGTTAGGTATTGTGATGGCGGCACGCGGCTCGGTGAACGACCAGAAGATAGGCAGAATCAGGAAGTAGGCCATCAAGGCCACTCCCGCGGCCGTCCCGATTGTCTTCCCCCGCCTCACGCGACAATCTCACTGTAGCTATTGATTGCTGTTACCTGGGTCTGTGGAAGCATCGTTGGATCC
>JBAZRU010000004.1:0-22930 GCA_041662805.1 Candidatus Hydrogenedentales bacterium
ACGCTTCATCGTGCAGACGGTCATATGCCAACCAGGATAGAGTGGCGAGTCCTGCGAGCAGAACAACTGCGATCTTGTTTGAGAGCAAGGCTGCGGCAAAGGACTTCGCCGCACCCAGCGCTGTCGCAGTCTGTGCGGATTGCGACAGCGCGAGCTTTCCCAACGTAACGGCCAAAGATGCGGGCACGGTTCCGGCCTCGGCGACGTTGGCGGAAAGCGCGGCGCCGAGCGCTACGGACGAAATCGGCAGGCCGCGTTTCTTGAGTGTTGCTCCCATCTGGTCGAGCGCGCGGTGAATACGCTGGGTAACGGCGGATCGTGAAATGCCCAACTCCGACGCGATGGTTTCATGGGTCTTGCCTTCCAGGAAATGCGCGGCGACGGGGATGCGCAAGTCATCCGGCAACATCGCAAGGGCTTCGTCAACGTACGCGTAGACGTCGTCCCATTCAGGTTCGTCGCCGGGATCGGACTGGCCGGCAAAGCGATCCTCGCGCCGTTTGCGGCGGCCCTCCGATTCGAGACGTTTGAGGGAGCGATTGGTCGCAACGCCATGCAACCATGCTCCGAGAGACTGCTTCCACAGCGGACGGCGCGCTTTGATGAAGATCTCAAAGCACTCCTGGGCAACGTCTTCCGCTTCGTGGGAATTGCCCAGAATTCGCGCGCAGGTGGCGTACACCATCCCGGCGTGGCGCTGCACGATCGCTCGAAACGCCTCCGGATCGCGCGCGCTAGTCCATTGCTCGAGAATCCGATCGCCCGCGTACTGCATACACCGTCCTCCGGGAACCCGTCGCCTAATCCTATCAATACGTTCCCGCCGGGTGTCGTTTGGTTAGTGTCAGGCCCGTTGCTCACCACAGCGCGCGGCGCAACACCGGCTCCACGGCGTCGGCGTACGAGATGAAGCCGACGTCCGTGGGATGCGTGCCGTCGACGGTCGATTCCGTGGTGTCGCCGAGCAGCTTCTCACCCTGCACGTAGTAGAGCCCCTTGACGCCGTGAGCGACCAATTTGTCATAGGCCGCGCGCAAGGCGGCGTTCTTCTCGTCCAGCGTCGTTTGGCGTTCGGCATAGAACCACACGCCGCTCCGCGTGATGTCTTCGACGAAAATAATGGGCGTGTCCGGGCGCTTTTCCCGCAGGATTTTCACCGCCGGTTCGACGCGTTCCTTTACGTTTGCGGTATTCATGTTGGGAAGGCAGTCCAGGACGTATGCGGCGGCGTCGATTTCGGTCATAAAGGTGACGAGTTCGGCTTCCATCGGGCCGTTACCGGAGAAGCCAAGGTTGATGAAGGGATAGCCCATGCGGCGGCTCAGGATGGACGTGTAGACCATGCCGGGACGCGACGCGCACCCGCCCTGGGTAATGGAGGTGCCGTAGACGACAACGGGCTTCGATTTCGCGGCGGGCCGGGCAGCGGCTTTCGCGAGGAAGGCATCGGCGTTGACGCCAATTGCAGCGGACTCCACCCCATTGTACAGCGGCAGATACAACACGAATTCGTGCTGGCCCGCGGGCGCAGTGTTGACGACCTGTGCCTCCTGGTTCAGGTCGGAGCCTTTCGTCCGCCCGATGCCGACCCATTTCCACGCCGCGCCGTCACGCGCATAGAGGTCGACGCCGCTGACGCCCGTGGCGGGCATGTGGTCCATGGCGAGATTGGCCGAATTCAGCTTCCACCGCACCCACACGTTGGGAGAATCGGTGACGAACCGCACGCAGAGGCCCGCGCTGTCCTTCGACAAGCTCCAAACCGGGTCGCGCACGACGCCTTTGGCGCGGCTGGGCAGGCGGTCGTAGGGGCTTTCCACATCCGTCCAGCCTTGGCCTTCGATGCCCAGCAGGCGCGCGTCGAACCAGTTCAGCTTCTTTTCGGCATCCGCGGTAGCCTTTGCGGCGTCGAGGCGCTCCAGAGCGGGTGGGGGACTGGCCTTGCCGCCCTTTGACGCGGTGGCACAGCCAAATCCCGCGAAGGTTAGGATCGTTGCCGTAAGGAATGTGAAGGCTTTAACGGTGTTCACGGAAGTCTCCCCCTGGTTTGTGCACCCTAGGACGCCAGACTACGGCCTTTGAGGTCTTTTCATCAAGAAGAAACGAGCCGGGACGCGGAAGGCCGTCACCCTGTAAACGCTTGATCGGTGTAAGAAAAGGGGATGTGGGGATAGATGGAGATGAGGAGAGGAACTTCAATTCGGATTCTGAGACTCCCCATCAATTCCCCGCCACGCCCTCGCCGAGTGCAACAAATGTCCCTATATATGGGAGATATTTTATGAGGACCGAACCATGCTAATGCAATCCCATTCCCGGCCCCCGGCCATTCGAGGCTGGCGTCCGGACTTCGGAACCAACGGCGCCCCCCTTGTATCGTCAAAACTTCACGGGGACCCTGCCGCGAAATGGACGCAGGTTCGCTTCCCGTTCCCACGCGGATTCCGACGCCAACGCAAATGTTAATCGGCGGTACCCCCTTGTACCGTCAAAATCCACGGGGTACACCCCCAGGGAGAACGGCATCACATAGACTGTTTGGTCGCCGCAAGGGGCCGGATCGGGAGATGTTAACCGGGGCTACCCCCTTGTATCGTCAAAATACACGGGGTGCGCCCCTGGGGGAGAACGGCAAGACATAGCCAGTATTGCCGCCGCAAGTGGCCGGGGTCGGGTGATGTTAACCGGGGGTACCCCCTTGTTCCGTCAAATTTCGCGGGTACACCCCCGGGGAAAGCGGCGAGATGTAGACGGAGGGAGGGCAGTCTTTGCACCGGCGCTCTGAGATGCTATACTGCGCGACGCTGCCGCCGGACGGCGTATGGGTGCCGTGTCGGCGTTGAGCGGCTCGAAGTCGCAGTTGTCCGTGGTAACCGGGAATAGACGCAATGCTGTCAAATCTCCTGTCCCGATCTGTCGTCAAGAAACAGTTCGTCGCCGTGACGGGCCTGATGATGGTGGGATTCATCCTCGCCCATCTGGCGGGGAATACCCTGATCTTTCTCGGTCCGGAAGCCTTTAACGGCTATGCGGCGATGCTTGCCAGCATCCCGGAAATCCTGTGGGTGATGCGGATTGGCCTCATCGCGGCCCTGGTGCTGCATGTCTACTTTACAATTCTCGTGACCCTCGAGAATCGCGCCTCCCGCCAGGACCGCTATGCAGTGGCAAAACCGCCTGAGCATGCCGATTATGCCAAGCGCACCATGATCTATACGGGGGCGCTGGTGTTCTTCTACTTGTGGCTGCACCTCGCCAACTTCACGTTCGGCGATCGCGAAGGTCCCACCGCCATCGTCGGCGGCGAGAACCTTGGTCTGTACGGCATCGTGTGGAACACGTTCTCGCGCGTCCCGTACGCCTTCATCTACGTGGTCGCGGTGTCGTGCGTCGGGTTTCACCTTAGCCACGGCATCCAGAGCATGTTCCAAACCGTCGGTTTCTTCCACGATCGCTACACGCCGCTGATTCGCAAGATCAGCATGGTTGCCGGTGCGCTCGTGGCCGTCGGCTTCGCTTCGATTCCCTTGTATGTATTGATTCGGAGTCTCACGGGCGGCCCGGCGGTGTAGGGGTCGTCCTTTCCATGGAGTAGTTGGAGTCACACGATGACGAATGGCCTCGATTCCAAGATCCCCGGCGGTCCGATAGCGGAGAAGTGGACGCGCCACAAGTTCGACATGAAGTTGGTGAACCCTGCCAACAAACGGAAGTACACGATTATTGTCGTGGGCACGGGGTTGGCCGGGGCATCGGCGTCGGCGACGTTGTCGGAGCTTGGCTACAAGGTCAAGACCTTCTGCATTCAGGACAGTCCGCGCCGGGCGCACAGCATCGCCGCGCAGGGCGGGATCAACGCCGCGAAGAACTATCAGAACGACGGCGACAGCGTCTACCGTCTTTTCTACGACACGGTGAAGGGCGGCGATTTCCGCGCGCGCGAAGCGAACGTGCACCGGCTTGCGGAAGTCAGCGTGAACATTATCGATCAGTGCGTGGCGCAGGGCGTGCCGTTCGCGCGCGAATACGGCGGCCTGCTCGACAACCGGTCGTTTGGCGGAGCGCAGGTAAGCCGCACGTTCTATGCGCGCGGGCAAACGGGGCAGCAGTTGCTGCTCGGCGCGTACAGCGCGTTGATGAAGGAAATTCACAATGGCGGCGTCGAGATGTATCCACGCCGCGAGATGCTTGATATCGTCGTGATCGACGGCAAGGCGCGCGGCATCGTGTGCCGCAACCTGCTGACGGGCGCGCTCGAATCGCATGCCGCCGACGCGGTCATCCTCGCCACGGGCGGCTACGGCAACGTCTTCTATCTTTCGACAAACGCGAAGGCCTGCAATGTGACGGCGGCATGGCGCGCGCACAAGAAGGGCGCGTACTTCGCAAACCCGTGCTACACGCAGATTCACCCCACGTGCATCCCCGTTCACGGCGACTACCAGTCGAAGCTTACGCTAATGAGCGAGAGTCTGCGCAACGACGGGCGCATTTGGGTGCCGAAGAAGGATGGCGATACGCGGCCTCCGGAGCAGATCCCCGAAGACGAGCGCGACTATTATCTTGAGCGCAAGTACCCGTCGTTCGGCAACCTCGCCCCGCGTGATATATCGTCGCGTAGCGCGAAGGAGCAGTGCGACGCGGGACGCGGCGTTGGCTCGACGGGACAGGCGGTCTATCTCGATTTCCGCGACGCGATCCAGCGGCTCGGCAAGGGGACTATCGAGGAGCGTTACGGCAATCTTTTCCAGATGTACGAGCGGATTGTCGACGACGACCCGTACAAGAAGCCTATGATGATCTACCCCGCCGTGCACTACGCAATGGGCGGGTTGTGGGTTGACTACAACCTTATGAGCAACCTCCCCGGTTTGCATGTATTGGGCGAGGCGAACTTCTCCGACCACGGCGCGAACCGGCTCGGCGCGAGCGCGCTCATGCAAGGTCTTGGCGACGGCTACTTCGTCATTCCCTACACCATCGGCCACTACCTGGTGAGTTCCAAGCAGGAGAAGGTGTCGACGGACGCGCCCGAATTCAAAGCCGCCGAAGCGGAAGCAAAGGCGCGCATCGATACGCTGCTTTCGATCAAGGGCAAGCGCACCGTCGACGATTTCCACCGCGAGTTGGGCTTGTTGTTGTGGGAGAAGTGCGGCATGGCCCGCAACGAGAAAGGCCTTAAGGAAGCGCTGGCGCAAATCCCCGGTATTCGCGAAGAGTTCTGGAAGAACGTCACGGTCGTGGGTTCCGGCGAGGACTTCAATCAGAGTCTGGAGAAAGCCGGTCGCGTGGCGGACTTCCTGGAGTTCGGCGAACTGCTCGTGCGTGATGCGCTGCACCGCGAAGAATCCTGCGGCGGCCACTTCCGCGAGGAACACCAAACCGACGACGGCGAAGCGAAACGCGACGACGAGAAATTCTGCTATGCCGCCGCGTGGGAATTCACCGGAGTCGATACCGCACCGGCGCTGCACAAGGAAGCGCTGGAGTTCGAGAACGTGCACTTGGCGACGAGAAGCTACAAATGATGAGATTTTGGATTTTGGATTTTGGATTTTGGATTGGAAGATCCTCAAGGGCGTTTCGGCTGAATACGAAGAGCCGTTCCCTGAAAGGTAGGCCAGTCCCGAATCTGGGCGTCTTAAATCAATATCCGCGCAGATCCGCGCCATCCGTGGTTGCTCTTCGTTCTTCAATCCAAAATCCAAAATCAAAACCTGGGTTGTATCAATGTCTAGCAAGATAAACATCACCCTCCGAGTTTGGCGTCAGAAGAATGCCCGCACGCCGGGCCGTCTCGAAACGTACGCGGCGAAGAACATCGACAGCGATGCGTCGTTTCTGGAGATGCTCGACATCGTGAATGCCGGTCTCGAGCTGAAGGGCATCGAACCGATTGCGTTCGATCACGATTGCCGCGAAGGCATCTGCGGCAGTTGCGGTTCCATGGTCAACGGCCATGCCCACGGTCCCGAGAAAGAGACGACGCTCTGTCAGTTGCACATGCGCAAGTTCAAAGATGGCGATACGATCACCATCGAGCCGTGGCGTGCGAAGGGCTTTCCCATCATTAAGGACCTCGTCGTGGATCGCTCGGCGTTTGACCGCATCGTCGCCGCGGGCGGGTTTATCACCGTACGGACGGGCCAGGCTCCGGAGGCGCATGCCACGCCCGTGCCCAAGGACAAGGCCGATTGGGCCATGGACGCGGCGCAATGCATTGGATGCGGCGCGTGTGTCGCGGCGTGCCCGAATGCGTCCGCCATGCTGTTCGTCGCCGCGAAAGTGACCCACCTCAACGTATTGCCGCAGGGCCAGCCCGAGAAGCACCGCCGCGTGTTGAACATGGTCCAGCAGATGGATGCCGAAGGGTTCGGCAACTGCTCGAACCATTACGAATGCGAGGCCGCGTGTCCCAAGGGGATCAGCGTCAAGACCATCGCGAAGATGAACCGCGATCACCTGGCAGCGGCATTGATCTCGTCAGGGGTGTAACCGCAGTCTCCCTTGCCGGGGAGTCGTCAGGACTTGCCGTCGGCGCACGTGGATGCAAACGCCTGCCAATCTGCCGTACAATTGTCGTGAGCGGCGGCAGTGCGCCAAGCATTTCGCAGCCATTTCCTTCCGCGGAGGGTTAGGATAATTGGTAATCCACCGGTCTTGAAAACCGGCGCCTTCGGGCTTGTGGGTTCGAGTCCCACACCCTCCGCCATTTTTCCGCTCGGCCTCCTCCGCCGCTATGCACTGCGTGGGACGTTGGCCATCTAACCAAGTCGGGGATCATGCACGAAAGCCCTACCGAGCCTTCGACGCCATCGCATATTGCTGCGTCCTCTCCCCGCTTCTATCGACCGGAACTGGACTGGCTGCGATTCCTGGCGTTCTCGGCGGTGTTCTGGTTTCACGTGTGCCCGGACATCATTGAGAGCTATTGGGCCTTGGGCCTGCCGGAATCTATCGTCCACTTCCTGATGCCGATAGTCCGGGTGGGTGGTCATGGCGTTGACTTGTTCTTCACACTCAGCGCATTTCTGATCACGGAATTGTTGCTGCTTGAGCGCGGGCGCACGGGACGGGTTCACGTCAAAGCGTTCTACATCCGTCGCATCCTTCGCATCTGGCCGCTGTACTTCGCGTTCATCCTCGTGGCATGCCCGTTCGATGTGATCTACGGCGGGACTCCGATCATGTACTACGCATCGTTGGCCACGTTCACCGCGAACTGGTATCAAGTGAGCTTCGGTCTGTTGTTCTCCATATCCAGCCCCTTGTGGAGCGTGTCGATCGAAGAACAGTTCTACCTCGTTTGGCCGAACCTGATGGCCCGCTTGAAGCCCCGCCGGTTCGCCGCTCTCCTCGCATTTCTGCTCGTGTTCACGTGCATCTATCGCATCTACTATGTCTACGGGAACCCGCCGACGCGCTACTCCGTTTGGTACAACACGTTCACGCGGCTCGACTGTTTCGCCATTGGCGGGTTGCTTGCATGCGTGCTTCATGGCCGCAACCTAGTGCTTCCGCGCGCCATCCGCATCCTCGTGTTTATCGTCGCCGCTGCATGCTTCTGGCGCGTGGGGGCGAGTCCCGCGGGCGGCTATTTCGACACGTCCCCCGCGTGGACGTACCTGCTTGCTGCATTCGCGAGCGCGCTGTTTATCCTGGGTGCGGTCGCCGCGCCGCCGCGAGAAGCGCTATCCATGCCGCTCAACCTGCTTTCGTATCTCGGAAAGATCTCCTACGGCCTATACGTCTATCACTTCGCGGGCGGACTGGCGGCGGCCTATCTGATTCCAGAAGGTGTTTCCCCCGATGAATGGCTGTGGGTGTGCCGTGCAATCGCCGCGGGCTTCGTCACGATTGGGTTGTCCATGGTGTCCTACGAAGTGCTGGAGAAGCCGTTTCTGAAAATGAAAGGCCGATTCGCTTTTGTTGCGTCCCGGCCTGAATAAGGTGCAGTGCACTTCGATGCCCTTATGGAAACACGTATCTGCCAATCAACAAATACTCTCCCAACACGAGCAAGGTGCATGCGAATATCCAGATGACCAGCTTCATCTCGGCCCAGCAGCGCTCCATTCCTTCACCGCGAAACCACGACACGACATCGGGGGTCATCAATAACCGGACCGCATCCGACATCGCATCCAAGTTTCCGAACAGCAGCTTCACCAACAGGTAATAAAGGGGAATGTTGACTACAAGCAGGCCGATGAGTAGGACCGCATGGGTATCCAAGAGAACTCTCCCTTCTTGTTGTCCCCCTATTCCTGCGCGGGTGCGTCGTCTTCGGGTTCTTCGGTCTTCTCTTGGACGCTCTTTCGCATATCGATCCCCGAATAGGAAAGGCTGAGGTCTTTCAAGAAGTCCGCGGCTTCTTGCGCTCGCTCCGTTTGCACCATCAGGCGGGCGGGGGTGACTAAAGGCTCCGCGGTCGTGAAATAGTCGCCCTCCCACACATAGGGAATGTCCGTCGAATCCAGGACCGACTTCACGATGGCAATGTCGGAGGGATTGAACGTGCTCAACAGCTCCACGTAATCGACGTATTCGGGGACGTCCTCCGGGGGCAACGTATCCACCAACGCGACGTTGCAGTCGCTGCACGTATCGAAGCCTTCGCGGAATTCTGCTCGGCAATTGGGACAGTACATGGTTGCCTCCTTCTGCACGCTGACGAGACGGCGCCGCCTTCCGTGGAAGCCGCCGCTCGTGTTATGACGCCGATAGTGTAGCATGCGTTTACTGCAGGTTTCCGGTATGCTTTCCGCGGTCGCAGTCCAAACCCGGTTGCAAGGGTTCAAAGAACAATGGACATAGCTGCATTTCGCAAGGCATTTTGGGAGACTTTCGGGACGTCGAGGAACGTGCCGGAGTTCCAATATTGGGACCCTATCGAAGGGACCAAGGCGGATTCGTGTCCCGATGTCGATGGCATGATGTCCATCAAGAAGCAGCGGCTTCTGAACATGGCCTTTGCGCACCTGAACGAGGACGAATGCTATCTGGAAGTCGGGACGTTCAAAGGCAAGAGCCTGATTTCGGCGATGCTCGACAATTCGCCGAGGCCGGTGATCGCGTGCGACAACTTTGGCGAATTCCAGGATCGTGGAAACGCGCTGGAGGAAACGCAGAGCAATCTGGCACGCCACAATCTGGCCGGACGCGTCGAATTCTATGACTGCGATTTCCGGGAGGTCTACACCCCCGAGCGTCTGGCGCACCCCATCGGTCTGTATTTCTACGACGGCGCGCATGACTACGCGGCACAGTATGATGGGATTAAGCTCGTGGAGCCGTACCTGGCCGCCAATGCGCTGGTTATCGTGGACGACTGGCGCTTCGACCGGGACTCGGGATCATACGCGCGTGCGGCGACGCTTGACGCCATCGGCGAATCGCCGAACGAGTGGAACCTGTTGTATGAGCTTCCCGCCAGGTTCAACGGAGACCTCGCCCTGTGGTGGAACGGCGTGGGGGTGCTGGAATTCCGGCGGCTTGGGTAGTCGCGGGCCGGTCAGTTCCAGGCATTCATGCTCAGTATCACTTGAATCGCCCGCACAATGACGCCGCCGATAATGTAGAGCAGCATGAGGATTATCAACGCGAGTGTCACGAGCGCAATGGACAGCACGCGTGTCCGGTGCCGGGCGGCTTCGTAAAGATACTGCGCGGTCTTGTTCAGCAATTCGTCGAGCTTTCCCGCGAATTCCCCCGTGTGCACCATCGTCAGCGCCATCTCCGGCATGAGTCCGGTCGACTTGAGGGCCACTTCCAGCGTTTCGCCCCGCTGCACCAAGGGCACGGCCGTCATCAACGCCGCTCGGATTCGAGGATGGGTCGTAACCGAAGCGGCACGCTCGATGCTCGCGACAATGCCCAGCCCGGCGTCGAGGCAAATCGCCAAGGCCCGGAAGAAGCGCGCCAGCGCAATGTCGGAGACGATCCCTTTCACGACCCATAGACGATGGCCCACGGCCACGGCGATTCGGCGAAGGATTCCCAAGTGGCCGAGCACAACCAAGATGAGCAACTGGGATCCAAGGTGAAGCGTGGACCCGGCGATAAAGCGAAGCGCGAACGCACCAAAATCGGGCTTATTCGAAGCGACGCTGGTGAGAAAAGCTGTGAGCAGTGGGATGCCATAGCCCACCGCGAAGTAGAGTGCAAGAGGGTAGCTCGCGCCGTTTACATAGAACCGAACCAGTTCCGCCTGTTCTTCGTATGCCACGGTCAGGTCGCGGAAGACTGTCTCCAGCTTGCCGGTCCGGTCGCCTACGTCGACCATTTCCAGGAAAAACTCGGGAAATCGCTTCGCCTGCGAGCGAAACGCCTTGCCGGGAGACTCGCCGCGTTGAAGTGCGTCCACGATGGGAATCAACACATGGCGGATGGGCCGCGTAGCATGTTCGCCGGAGAGCAGTTGTAGACTGCGCTCCAGCGTGATCGAGCCTTCGCTCATGACCGTGAGCGATTTACACAGCAGCGCCAACTGCTTGCTGGACAATTTCGGTGAAAACAACCCCAACGGCGGGTTCCCCTACTGACTGCTTGGATACAGGACGCATCGTACTGGCGAAAGCCGTGCTTTGCTCCTTGCTTCTAGAATTGCAGTCAACGCGTCGTTCAGAATTTCCAATTTCGCTGTCCTTTTCGCTTCAGTCAGTTCCCGTTCGACGAGTTCCTCGGGCGTGGCGTTTCGGAGATTGTCCCGCCAGCTGGTAAGCAATCTCGAAGTCTCGTTTGGTGCTGTCAGCGCAAGCACACCCAGAACTCGCTGCCTGTCGTCATTGGTGAAAGGAAGCGCGCTCTCGAGGTCGTTGGTTACCAGAAGGCAGGTAGTATTGAGTTCGCTCCGTTTCTCAGACTTGAGCAGCGCGTCTACGCAAGGATAAACGCTCGCACGATCGCCGAGGTTCATGACCTCGCCATACCTGGCTGCAATGCCGGTACTATCGTGTAATCCTGCATTTTCGACGAGGACGCTCGGGTCCCTGGTGCGCAACTCGCCCAGCACAAAGGCGGCAGTGATCTTGACATCGTTAGAATGCTTGCCAGCTTCATTCACTGAGAGCACTGTTGATAAGCCTTCGCATACAGACTTATACCATTCGAGGATGGTGACTTCTGCTTGACGCCGAGACGCCCGCGGAATCTCGCGAGCGGACACGAGCGCTTTCTCAAGCACGGGATAGGATTCAATCGAGTCAAGCGTGGTCGTGGTGCGTATGGTGAACGGCAGCGGGTCCGGAAAGCCCGCAGCATACCACGCGCGTCTCCCGACTGCGCCTGAAACTTGTCTCTCGCGGCGGTCTGGCTCGCGAACTTCAGGGTCGTCCCATTTCCACTCGGAATTCTCCTGCAGCCCGGAATAACACTCGGGAAGCCCCAGAGCGCCCCCCAAGTAGAGCGCCGTGGCTTTCGGCCCCCCTGTGGTTTCGTCGGTGGCGACATCCCGAATGGCCGCCCCCAGTTCCGAGCCGATGACTGCGCGCGCGTTCAGCAACTCGGCGACTGCTTTCTGACGCGTTGCTGCGTCGTCCGCCTTTGCCGCTTCAATGAGGTCTTTCCATTCTTCCTGCACGCCGCTCTGCCCGAATGCGGCGGAGTATCCAAACAGAAGCAACAGGAGTCCCGCGTGCCTTGCCCCAGATCTTGTCACGGCAACCACCCTTAATACTGTGCTCTTACGACGGTTTTCTGATGGTGCAGCCAAGAAACGAGCAGAGATGGCACGAAGG
Source organism: Candidatus Hydrogenedentales bacterium (assembly GCA_041662805.1). Lineage (GTDB taxonomy): Bacteria > Hydrogenedentota > Hydrogenedentia > Hydrogenedentales > SLHB01 > JAIBAQ01. The sequence continues at coordinate 11,739 of JBAZRU010000004.1, forward strand.
CGGTGCCGAGAGCGTAGAGCACGGGCAACAGCGACGGCCAACCGAGTTCGTTGGGCGCGGTGAGTAAGAAGAGCAGATTCACGCCGCACAGCCACGCTATCGTGGCGATTAACGCCCCCAATAACGCTGCCCTCCAAATGTCTTTGACCAACTTGCAGCTCACCAACCCAAACACAGCCCCCAACGCAATGATAATGGTGATAGGCAACATGGCTTTTGTCTCCGTGGCCCCAATCTACTGCGAAGTATAGCACGCGGGTACGCCTGCGCCGCGTTGCAGGGTTGGCCTGCGCGCGCATGAGGAAAGAGGTGCGGATGAATCTGTCAGAAGAGCCAATCAGGAGATTGGCGCTCCCGGGAGTGCCTGGACCACCAATCTCCTAATTGGAATCTGCGTTGAGATTGTTTCCTTTTTGGCTGCGGTTCTGGTGCAATTCGACTTCAGGTTCGTTCTTTGCGCCAAAGGCGTTATGCCTCCTTAGCCGTAGCAGGAGGGCCTGCCGTGTTGGCCCAGGCCTTCGTGTATTGGGTAGACTATTCTGCCCCTTGGAATTGGGGTGGCATTGCACGGGATGTATTTGTCCAATCACCTGCACGAGTGAAGGGGGTCCTGAGATGAGTCGTTCGACGAAAATGGCGGCTGTTGCTTTGGTATCGCTTTGGGTGGCAGTTGCAGTTCAGGCGCAAGCTCCAGCCGGTCCCTTCGATTTGAGCGTGTTGCCCGCGGAGCACAAGAAGATGGTCGACCCGACGACCGGTGCGGAACTCATCTTTTTGACGACAAACCCGGCGAAGGACCTCAACCTCTATTTCCACGAGCGTTCGTGGTTGGCCGACAGCTCGATGATCTTGTTCACGTCGGATCGGGAGAACGGCGGCGCGATGGCGTATATCGCGGCCACGGGGGAGCTTGTGCAGCTTACGACGCCCAACGGCTCGCTGGGGGCGATCAATGCGGCCAAGGATCGAAACAGTGTGTTCGGGATTCGCGGAGATTCGGTCATCGAGTTGGCCCTAACGCTGGATGTTTCCTCCACGCCGGAGTCGTCGCCTTCCAAGGTCACGGCCGTGGAGCGGGTTATTGCCCGGTTGCCAAACGCCAGCGCCAACACGCCTGCGAGCGAAAGTTGCGACGGCAGGCATCTGGCGGTGGGCGTCAACTTCTCCGACGGAATGGCGGGGATACTCCTTGTGGACCAAGCCTCCGGGGAAGTCCGGGAATTGTGCCGCATCGGCACGCCTCCCGGATACGGCGGACACGTCCAGTGGAGTCAAAGTAATCCGAATCTGCTCAGTTTCGCGGGGAGGACCCATCGTCTTATGGTAGTGGACATCCGCGACGGAGTCCCACGCAGCATCTACACCGAACAAGAGGGTGAACTCGTTACGCACGAGCACTGGTGGATAGCCGATGAACACGGCGACGACCAGATGGTGTTCTGCGGGGGCACGCATCCAAAGCCGACGGAAGATGCTGATGTGAAAGTGATTAACGTGCGGACCGGCGCCGTGCGGATCCTCGGCTCCGGCGCGTGGTGGCCCGACGCGACCGCGGAAGAGTTGGCCAAACGGAATTTCTGGCATTGCGCGGGCAGCGCCAATGGCCGGTGGGTGGTCGCCGACAATTGGCACGGAGACATCACGGTCTTCGAAGGCAACACGACCCGCCCTCGCGTACTCACGGCCGGACATCGGACCTACGGGCGCGGGGACCATCCCCACGTTGGTTGGGACCGCAAAGGCAGTCAGGTTGTGTTTACCTCGGGGATGCTGGGGGATTCGAACGTGTGCGTAGCGGCGATTCCCGAGAAATGGCAGGGAGAATAAACCTCGGAGGCTTATGCGGAGCGGTTCCGCGATTTTCGGGTACAGTCTCGGTTCGGGACGGGCACGGGACCAGGGGAATCGAGCCTTGCCCTGCGGGTCTGGTTTATTATTGACACGCGGGTGGGGTGGTGGTAATCTGAATCATGTGGGATAGTTGTGACTTCGGTTGCGAACCTGGAAGTCCGGAATTGGCGGGGGAGGGAGTTCTGCCCCTTCCACGGGCGAGGAAGGTAGGGTCATGAAACGCAAACACGCTGGCTTCACCCTCATCGAACTGCTCGTTGTGGTGAGCATCATCGGAATTCTGGCGGCCCTCTTGCTGCCGGCGCTGGCACGCGCTCGCGAGCAAGCCCGTCGCGCTAGTTGCGCGAACAACCTAAAGCAACTTGGCTTGGTATTCTTCATGTATGCGGGCGAGGGTTCCGACTTGTTGCCGCCGGGAGCACCCAACGGCTACTGGGGCGAGCAGATTTTCAGCACCTCGCAAGTGAACCAAAACCTCTACTACAATCGCCAATTGGTCCGGAACAATTTTACGTTTAACGCGAAGGCGTTGTATCCGGAATACTTGTCGGATATGGGCGTGCTCGTCTGCCTTTCGGGCCTGCAGAGTCAGGGCGGGGAGAAGGATCGATGGTATGTGGATGAGACGTTCGCTCCGGAGTACATGAATCCGGATCTGTACTCGTACATTCCCAGCACCAACCCCAATCAGGAAAACCCTTATTATTGGGATTTGAAGAAGCTAGAAGGGATCAGGCCCGATACCGAGTGCGTCACAAACCAGATGTACACGTATCTGCCGTATGCCGTAGTGACCGAGGAACAAGGCCTCTTTCTTTTGGACGAGTTGGAGCGGCTGATGGTTCTCGGAGTCACGAACTTCATGAACCGCGAAATTGTTGTTCCGGGCGGGCACGGGCCCGGCGGTAGCGACACCTTCTATCGGACGCGAATCGGGGTGGGGCGCATGTTCATCAGCAACATCAACGATCCCGCCAAGGACGCGGTTGCGGATTCGAAGATCCCGGTCATGTTCGATTCGGTGTCGGTGCAGGGCAGCGTAGTGATGCCTCACCAGCCCCTTGGTGGCAACGTCCTGTTTCTTGACGGGCACGTGGAGTTTAGGAAATACCCGGACCCGTACACGTTATTGCCCTATACGGCGAATTTCATTGAATTCATGCGGGCCAACGTGTACGACAACTTCCCGTTGCTGAACGTCCCGCCATGGTGCGGAAACCGTCTACCGGGTGTCGCGTTTGAGCCGCGCTACTGGTACTACCCGAACGACCCCTACTACGATGGGCTGAATTTGCCGCCGTCTGCGTTCTAGTCCGGAACGATTGGAGCGAATTCGGGAGCTGCGTCGCATGTGTGTGGCGCAATCGTGAACCGATTGAATGGCAAGACCACGGGACGAGTCCATAGGAGTGAGGATGGACTCCGAGACTGGGTATCCGGCAGGTCTGTGAAGCACATGCGCGTTTCTGTACATTTGACCCGTTTTGTAGACATAATGATCCGGATGCTCGAAAAGGACCGGGTGCACGAAGGATGTGAATCTGGTTAAGCGCGTTGCGGTAGCTCGCATTGGGGTGTCGGGCGTATGCACGGACCGGCATCGGGCAACTGGGGCGTAGACTGGCTCGGTGTGTCGTTCGCCGGAGGCAATCCGGCGGTGTATGTAACACGACAGAGAGGATAATCATGGGGCGTGGTAGTGTATTGAAGGTCGTTGTGGTTGTGGCATTGCTGGGAATAATTCCCCTGTCGGCGCATGCATGGGGGCCAACGGCCAAGCGCGCCATCGTGGGCACCAGCTTCCAGGTGCTCGCGCAGTCCTACAACAATCCTTTCAAGAACGTGAACGTAGACTATGAACAGGACGTGATTCGCGGGGCGTTGGCGAATCGAGACGTGCTCGGCGACAACGTGCCGCTGGGGTCGTCCGCAGAAGTCATTAACGCGATCGGAACGCAAGCGCAGCTTTTGCGGGAAGCGCGCAAGTTCGGAGTGGGCAGCTACTTCGCGTTTCGGATGGGGGTGCTGGCTGGGTTGGTGGCCGATGTGACGCTGCCGTTCACATTCGACGGAGATCCGGCATCGCGCCACACGCTGGAGCAAATGCAGAAGGACATTGACGATCACATAAAGGATTACCACTACAAGTCCCGGCGGACACGCCTGGAGTATGTTCGCAATCCAACGGTTTACTTCGCGCAGTCGCAAGAGCTTTTCAGTGACGCCCTTACGATCATCGCGTCCGATTACAAAAAGGGATCCGGCTATGCCGGTTTTCTCAGTAAAGGCGGCCAAGTATTCTTCAGCGAGGCGGTGCAAGCCGTGTCGGATGTTTGGTACACGGTATTGCTCCCTGAAGGAGATGCCGCGGACGTCAAGCCCTCCGCCCAAGCGCTGACTTGGTATCTTGTCGATCAAGTCGAGTATCTGCTCAAAGTGAAGAAGAACATGAAGGAAGCCGAGAAGGTTTACGACCAGTTCGCGAAGCAATCGTGCACCACGCTTGCCGCGTATGAGCGGATTGCGGACTCGTTCTATGCGTTTGGGGACAAGAGGGGGCGTGAGCGAGGCGTCCGCGAATGGGCCGGCGCACTGAAGTACAGCGGCAACGAGCGCGAGCGAATACTCAAGAAGCTCTCGCAGCACTACATGAACGAAGGCCAACGCTTGTTCGAGCACGCGTCCACGAAGGATGCGGCGAACGACACGCTTCAGAACGCGCTGGGCAACTTCACAAAGTCGCTTGAGTTCGATCAATCGAACAAAGAAGCCGCCACGATGATCAACAATACGCAGGTGGCGATCACCGAACGCGACCAGCGACTGAAGCTCGCAATGGAAACGGTTGCGGCCGGACAAAGCGTCATGAAGAAGGCCGAAGTGGACATGGCCGGCGAGCAGAACGAACGCGCGTTGGCGAACTTCCGCCAAGCCATCGTTGTGTTCGAGCAGGTGGGCGACGAGTTCAAGGAGCAACAGGAAAGCGCCAATGAGGGTTCGGCGGAAGCCCGGCGCATGATCAACCGCATCATCAACAAGGTGCTCGATCAAGCCCAAGACAGGCTGGACGAGGGCGATCGGCTGGTGGCGGACAACAAGTACGACTCGGCGATTGACACGTACAAGAGCGTGCCAACCGTGCTGAATGTCGTTCCCGAAGATGCGCCGCGCACTCAGGGCTTGCAGAAGGTAAAGCTGGTCGAGCTGTCTCAGAATAAGGTCAAGGACGCGGAAAAGGCCAAGCGTGCTTTTGACGAGCAAGAGAAGGCGCGCAAGGCTGCTGCCGAAGCCGAAGCTGCCAATCCGGGTGCGGCCGCCCCTGCCCCCGCTGCTCCCCGTCCGTCGATGATACCGCCGCCTGCGCCAGCCGCGGAGGATGATGAGGGATAGCCAAGGGGCTGCCTGGCGGCCCTATACGGGATATACGTTTCGCAGTAGAATGCAAGAGGCGGAGTCTACAGGCTCCGCCTCTTCTTTATTGATTGGAGAAAGCGGGATACAAGCCCGCCGATGGATAGAAGCCGTCAGGATTGCCGGCGCCGGGTCACGAGGTCCGCGAACTGATTCGCAAGTTCCGCCTTCTTGATCTTGCCCGTCGCGGTTTTTGGAAGCTCATCCAAGAACTCGACAAAACGCGGGCATTTATACACGGCCAGATGCTCGCGGCAGTAGGCAATCACGTTTTGCTCGGTCAGCGCGGAGCCCTCGGCCCGTTTCACGACAGCCAAGACCTCCTGCCCCCAACGCTCCTCGTGAACGCCCACGATGCAGCACTCTTCAACGCCTGGCATGACCGACAGCACATTCTCTACTTGGGCGGGATAGATGTTTTGACCGCCTCGGATGATCATGTCTTTCAAGCGGCCTGCGATATAGAGATAGCCGTCTTCGTCGTATCGCCCCAAGTCGCCCGTATGAAGCCAGCCGCCTTTGATGACTTCCGCGGTTGCTTCCGGGTCCTTATAGTAGCCTTTCATCACCGTCGGACCCGAGACCAGGATTTCTCCTACTTCGCCGATGGGAACTTCCTTGCCGTCTTCACCTACGATTCGAATGGACGTGTAGCGAAGCGGCGAGCCCACGCTGTCCCATTTGATGGGGTCTCGGTAGTCGGCCACAGCGCTGGCGCATGTCGCTTCCGTAAGGCCATAGCCCATGATCAAGGGTTTCTTCAGGACTTCTTGCGCGGCGCGGTAGATGCTCTCGGGCAGCGGCGCCGCGCCGGACGCGAAGACGCGAATCGAGCTGATGTCTCTCGGTTCGGCCTGCATCATGCGGCACATCACCATGTAGATTGTGGGAACGGCGCTCATGACCGTGGCGCGGTACTTTTCGATAAATGGCAGAATCGAGAGTGGCGCGAACTTGCGCGTCATGACCACGGTGGCGCTCGCCGACAGAGGGACCAAGACGGAGGTCACCTGGGCGTTTACGTGGAATAGGGGCAGCACCATCAGAAAACGGTCATCGAGTCCCATCGGGATCACGTGCATGAGCATGCGCGCATTTGCCAGGTAATTGCGATGGGTCAACACGACTCCCTTGGGAGTGCCCGTTGTGCCCGACGTATAGATGATGGCGGCGTCGTCTTCGGGTGTGGCTACAATTTCCGGGACTTCCGCAACGGGGTCGAGGAGCGAGGCAAACCGGTCGAACCCTTCGGCTCCGTCGCCGGTGATGAAGATCCGGCTCAATCGCGGAACGAGGGCCTTGGCTTTCTCGCACAGGGGCGCAAACTCGGGGATGGTAACCAAGGTTTCCGCGTCGCAATGGTCGACGATGTAAGCGATTTCCAAAGGCTTCAGGAGCGGATTTACGGGGACCATGAGCGCGCCGATACGGCCCAACCCCAGCATGAGGTAGACGAACTCGATGCAATTGCCCAACAGCAAGACGACCTTGTCGCCTTTGGCAACGCCCATGGCGCCAAGGTTGGCCGCCACGCGGGTTGCCATTTCGTCGACGTATGCGAAGGATTGCTCTTCGCCGTCGCAGATCAGAAAGGCTTTGTCTCCCAATGAACAGGCGCGTTCTTCCAAGAGGTGTGTGATGGTCACGATGGTCAATCTCCCCCAGATTAAGTGACACTTGACGCATCCGCGCCAAGTGCTCCCTCATCGCAAGTAATGAGGGTCATAGTATACAAGCATACAGCGACCGGGATCCCGTCGACAGGCGCTTCCCCTGCGCATATCGGCGCGGCATTGTCAGGGTTGCGGGGCCTCGGCGGGAAACGCCCGCATCTTCACGTTCCGAATGGACCCGGTGGTTTGCCACGTGGCAATTCCCAACGGACGCGACTTCTCGACTTCCCATCGGATGCCAATCTTGTGGCCTTCCGTCGTTTCGTCGATAACCTGCTGCTCGTCGATCCACGCTTCGATCTTCTTTGGAGTGACGCGCAGCCGGATGTAGTACCACTTGCCATTGTCGAAATCGCGCCACGAAGCGGACCCATTCTCCGAGGCGTCCAGATTGTCCAAGGACGACAGGCCGACAAGCCTGCCGCCCCAACCGCCGAGGATCAGCGAGCAGGGATCGTCGTTGTATGGAAAGGTCAATGCACAGAAGAAATCCGAGCCTTCGGTGCGCTGTGCGTCCAACGTGATCTCGTAGTTCATCTTCGCAAGCGGGCCATTCCATCGGATGCCCGTCATGTCGTTGCCCGTGCCGATGACTACGGTATCCCCGTTGAGCGTCACTTTTCCCTGGCCATAGAAGTCCGAGGTTTCCCAGTGCTTTTCCTCGACGAATTCGCCTTCGGGAAGGGTTTTGCCCTCTTTGCCGATATTGTGCTTCATGACGAAGTCGATGTGTTCGGACTTCGGCTTTTCTTCTTTGTCGGCGGCATAGGCCCCGAAGCAAAACGCCATGACTGCGGTCAGCGAGACCGCGGCACAGGTTGTACGTTGCGCTTTTGCTCGATACGCGAACATAGAAACTCCCTCCATCGGGCGTGCCCGGATTGTACGGATGGCTGCAAGGCACTCAATCATACTCCAATCGTGTTCGCCGTCACACGCGGGTGCGGTTTGGGGTCGAGGCTGGAGGCCTTTGTCATGGCGGGGTCTTCTCCTTCTGTTATGTGCAGGGTGCCGCGTGAGGGGGTGCACCCTCGCATTCTTTTGACGATTCAAGGGGGTCCCGGCGAGCGTCGTGGACTTTGGGCGCGGCGCGGGATATGCCCGTAAAGGGTCGTAAGACCAAGGAGTAACTGGAGTTAGCGTCGTTGGATCCAGGGAAGGACGGGCTGGACGGTTGTCCCGCTTTGCCGGGACACCCTTTGACGATGCGCCGGGGGGCCGTGGCGTTGGTGCAAGGGGGCTCCGTCGGGGAAGCGGGGTCCGCAGATGCGGTGGTTGCGTCGACGGCGGCGGTCCGGTCTTTGGACCGGGACCGGGTGAAGCAGATTCTGGAAACGATATGTGTAGACGTGGTTCGCGTTCCCTTGCGTTGTGACACTCCCTATATATATGCGGCGGTTTGTTGCACTGGAATTGGGGGCAGACTTCCGCGAAAAGAACGAAGAAGGTTCCAGATTGGAGTGCGGACGGGCACGGAGAAGCACAGCGCAGGAGAGCCGCAACCAAAACAGGATCAATTTCAACGCAGAGATAGAACGCAGAGAAGAGGAGAGAATCAACTTCCGGGAAAGAGAAGACGAAGTTGGTAGATAGTGGTACAGATACGAATGGGGAAATGAGGGGAGCGCGGGCTTCGTGAGCGGATTGCCGCGTGGAAGCGGCTTTCATTTTCGGCGTGGCTGTTGTAGAACAGGCTTATGATTGCGCATGCGGGGATAGCGACGGAAAAAGCCAATTCGGCCACGAAGCGCACATTCGCTTGCCGGTCTCTCGAGGTCGATGAATTGCAGCCACTCCTCTCGGCTTTACCGCGTGATGTACTCAGCGCAGCGTTCGCCGAACGCGGCGCACGTGGCTCACGGGCTTCCTGTCTGCCAGCGACTCCAGAGCACCCAGCAGTCTCCGGTTCACCCCGCACCGGCTTCATCGAAGCGGGTGCTACCAAATTCGAGCGCAGTTCCCCAGTGTAAATCAATCCTCTCGCATTGGATTTCCGGCGACGGCAAACGGCGCACGTGCACAGCGGGGTCGGTCGGCAACGCGTATTGGTGGGACGCCGGGTATAACGTGATCGCAGAGGCGGTGGGTTCCATAGACCTATTCCCGAACATCCACTAAGTCATCGACGATCCGGCGTCGTCGCGCGGGAATGTGCTGCCGGATATCCAGGGGACCAACCCCGTCACGGGCACGCCGCGCTACTATTCCCACGACCACGTCGGCTCCACGCGCCCAAAGGCCGCCAAATTCCCCGGGCCCCCCTCGAATCGTCAAAAAACGTCGCGAGACCCCCCTCGAACCGTCAAATAACGCTTCGGGACCCCCAACGCCCGAAGCCACCAGGCCTTCGACCCCGCACTTGTGTCCGGTCCCGCGTCCGTCGGCGTTCTGACATAGGGCCGTGGTCGCGTTGCGGAATCGGTACGTGGAATCGAGCGCTCATGGCGGATAGAATAGGGGCGGTCTCCGGCGCAATTTCGTGCGCCTCGGGGCAGCCTGCAAGGCAATACCAACAAAGGACGTGGAGCATTATGCAATCCAGCATTTCCGTCGACGATTTCACCAATGTCATGGGGCATTTGTTTGCCTCGCACCCTTGGCACGGGATTCCAATTGGGGAGAGGGCCCCGGAAATCGTGACGACGTATATCGAGATGACGCCTACCGACCCGGTCAAGTACGAGATCGACAAGCATTCCGGCCTCCTCAAGGTTGACCGGCCGCAACGGTATTCAAGCGTATGCCCTACGCTGTACGGGTTCGTCCCGCAGACGTACTGCGGAGAGCGGTCCGCGGAGTTTTGCTCCTTGAAAACCGGCAGGCCAGACATCGTTGGAGACAGGGATCCGCTCGATATCTGCGTGCTCACCGAGAAGCCAATCCGCAAGAGCGATATTCTTCTTCAGGCCATTCCTATTGGGGGTCTGCGAATGCTGGACGGCAGCGAAGCCGACGATAAGATCGTCGCGGTCATGGCGAACGACGAGACGTTTGGCGACTTGCGCGACATTTCGGAGTGTCCACCCCGGCTTCTGGAGCGGCTCCGGCACTACTTCCTGACGTACAAGCAGGCCCCGGATTCCAAAGAGGCGGTGTGCGAGATCACCCATGTGTACGACCGTACCGAAGCGCTTGAGGTCATTCGCAGGAGCAGCGAAGATTACTTGGCGAAGTTCTCGGGAATTGCCGAAATCGTGAAGAAACTCTTCGCCACGTAGAGCCCGGAAGAAAGCGGCAAAAGGGCTCCACGCCAGCGGCACGTCAGGGGACGCAGGCTCCCGGCAGCCTTGTGGGGTATCATGAAGGCCGGTCATTCGAATTGACTACAGCCACCCGGAGGGATTGCGCCATGAATCTGCCGAAACGGACACTAGGACGGACGGGACTTGAAGTCACCGTGTTGGGGCACGGTGCCATGGAAGTGCGGGGAGAACGTATTTGGAACGGAAGGCCCTGCAGCGACGGTCAGGCAAAGCAAATCCTGAATGCCGTGCTGGATTCCGGGATCAATTTCATCGACACGGCGAACGATTACGGCAAAAGCGAACTGTACATTGGGCGTCATCTTGCGCACCGCCGCGCCGAGTTCTTCCTTGCCACAAAATGCGGATGCCACATGGTCTTCGCGGGCGATCATGACGATACGCCCCACTTGTGGACGCACGAGAACATCCGGCGGAACATTGCCGATTCTCTGCTGAAGACCCAGAGCGAATACATGGATGTATTGCAACTCCACAACCCGACGGTCTCCGAATGCGAATCCAACAAGCTCGTCGATATTCTTCAGGAACTGAAGGCCGAAGGCGCGGTTCGCTGGATTGGCTGCTCCAGCACAAGCCCGCACCTTTCCACGTACATCGATTGGGGCGTATTCGACGTCTTTCAGATCCCGTATTCCGCGTTGGACCGCAGGCATGAACTCCTCATCACGAAGGCGGCCACGGCAGGAGCGGGAGTCATCATTCGCGGGGGCGTCGCGCGAGGAGAGCCCGGCGCCACCGATGGAAGGACAAGCGAAGACGCTTGGCAAAAGTTTGAGAAGGCCAAACTCGACGAACTTTGCGGGGCAAACGAATCCCGCACGGCGTTCCTGTTGCGCTTCACAATCAGCCATCCCCATTGCCACACAACCATCGTTGGCACGATGAACCCGAGGCATCTCGCCGAGAACGTCGCGGCGGTGATCGCAGGTCCGCTTGATGCCGGCACCTACGAGGAGGCCAAGAAGCGGCTTGACGCGATTGGCGAGACTCC
>JBAZRU010000004.1:22940-28759 GCA_041662805.1 Candidatus Hydrogenedentales bacterium
CGTTGGTGGAGGCGCTCCTTCCGAAGGGAATAATCCTACAGGCCGCCTGGGTTGAAGCAGCGGTACGCAACAAAAGGAGGCGTTGTCCATGAAGTGGTCGTGGCGTATAGGCCGCATCTTTGGCGTCGGCGTCTACATGCATTGGACGTTCTTGCTGTTGCTTGCGTACATTGGCATGGCCCACCTATTCCAGAACGGCAGCATCGTGCAAGCGCTGGTTGGCGTTGCCACCATACTCCTCTTGTTCGGCATCGTGCTTTTGCACGAGCTTGGGCATTCGCTCATGGCTCGCCATTTTGGAATTGGCACCAAGGACATCACGCTACTGCCAATCGGCGGCCTGGCACGCCTCGAACGAATGCCCGAGGATCCCAAACAGGAATTCCTCGTCGCGCTCGCAGGCCCCGCCGTGAATGTTGTGCTGGCCGTTGTTTTCTTCGCGGCGCTGCTCTTGCAGGGGCCGCTCAGCGAGTCGCTTCACGCGCCCCGGCTCGTCGGCGACAACCTGTTCCTGTGGCTTACGGTGGTAAACGTGTCGCTCGTTGTGTTCAACATGCTCCCCGCATTTCCGATGGACGGGGGGCGAATCCTCCGCGCTTTGCTGGCCACGCGGATGCCCCATGCCCGCGCGACGCGCATCGCCGCCAATGTCGGTCAGGCCATGGCGTTGGCGTTCGGGCTGTTCGGATTGTTCTCGCAGAATTATATCCTCGTGTTCATCGCCTTGTTTGTCTGGCTGGGCGCCGAAGGGGAAGCCTCCATGGCGCAGGTGAAATCTTCTTTGGGCGGTTACCCCGTAAGCCGGGCGATGATCACCGAGTTTCAGACGTTGCGGTCCACCGATCCGCTTAGCGACGCCGTTCAACATGTGTTGGCCAGTTTCCAGCAGGACTTTCCGGTCGTTGAGGAGGGACGCATCCTGGGCATTCTCACCTACACCGGCATGGTGAAGGCCTTGGCCGAAGACGGCGCCACGACGCCCGCGGGGTCCGTAATGGACACCGGCTTTGAATCCGTGTCGCCCAATGATTTACTGGAGTCCGTCTTTTCGCGGCTTCAACAGAGCAACTGTCCCGCCATGCCCGTGCTTGAGGATGGCCAGCTGGTCGGTCTTCTGACGCCGCACAACGTCAGCGAATTCATCATGATGCAAAATGCGTTGCATCACACGCGCGGCGCGGCCTGAATATCGCGAAAAATGAAACAGCCGGGTTACGCCACGTATTGACGTAACCCGGCCCGCAAATAGCTTGGATTCAGAAAACTACTCTACGCCCGTCAACTTGAACACATAGGCGTGGGGGCTCGGGACCTTGTCGGGCGTGAGCTGCGGCACTTGAATTACCAGCTTGCCGTCCTCGGCTTTGCACGCGACCGGCGCATCCACGCCAAGCATCGAGACCTTCACGTCCGCGCCGGGCTTCACATTGGCCAAGGTCAGCGATTCGCCCGGCCACTTGAGGCAAATCGCGTAGACCGCGCCAGCCTTCGCCGTGTAGCGAACCAGATCGCCATCGGCAATCTCGCGCCATTTGGTGGTTCCATAAATGGCGTCGCCATTTACGTCAAGCCACTTGCCCATATCGAGCAGGCGCTGCTCCATGATCGCGGGAATCCGGCCATCGGCGGTCGGGCCGATGTCCAGCAGCAAGTTTCCGCCGCGGCTCGCGCAATCGATGAGCAGATGAAGCAGTTCGGTTGCGGAACGATAGTTCTCGGCGCTTTCGTTGCGGTTGTATCCGAACGATTTGCCCATGCCCTGGCACTCTTCCCAGCGCTGCACGTCGGTCAATTTTCCCTGGGGAAGGTGACCGTACTCGGGTGTTGCGAATCCGCCGTGGACGTTGCGGCATTCTTTGCCCCAACGGTCGTTGACGACCACGTCTTTCGGCGCATTGGATTCGTTGTAGAGCCACGCCAGGAATTCCGTGCTACGCCAAACCTCGCTGGGCTTGTCCCACTCGCCATCCGGCCAGATGATGTCCGGCTTATACCGCTGGACCAAGTCCTTCAATTGGGGCAGCATGTGTTGATCGACGTACTTGGCGGGATCGCTCTGATACAGCGGGTTGTACCATTCGTAGATCGAGTAGTAATAGCCCATGCGCAGCCCCGCTGCATGCACGGCGGTTATCAGGTCGCCCGCTAGATCGCGGTGCGGCCCCACGTCGACGCTGTTCCAATTCCACGACTCGGCGCTGGGCCACAGGCAAAAGCCTTCGTGGTGCTTCGACGTGAGCACGATGTACTTCGCGCCGGAACGCTTGAAGGTATTCGCCCACTCGTCGGGATTGAACAACTCGGCTTTGAACATGGGCACGAAGTCTTGATACTGGAAGTCCGCGCCGTAGGTCTTCTCGTGGAATTTCCACGTCGCCCCGTCTTTGTCCTGCATGTGATTCCAGTACCACTCCGCGTACTGATCCTTGGGCCCCCACGCGGGGACGGAATACAGACCCCAGTGAATGAAGATGCCGAACTTGGCATCGGAGAACCATTGCGGCAATGGGCGCGCATCCAGCGATTCCCACGTGGGCTCGTACTTCACGTCTTGCGCGACGGCGCCAAGCGCCGCACACATGCTCACGGCAATTGCGAAAACAACCGGCCGATACATCATGGGGTACCTCCCTCCCTTTGAATTCTTTGCGCTATCCCAACATCCCGAATTGCCAAATATGATTGAGCGGGCCGTGCCCGGAGCCCAGCGGCAACGAGCGCCGAATCGCCTCCGTCACGTAGGACTTCGCAGCTTCGACAGCCGTGACTGTGCTGCTTCCTTTTGCCAAGTACGCGGTGATGGCCGCGGACAACGTGCAGCCTGTGCCGTGCGTGTTCTTGGTTTCGATGCGCGCCGCGCGAAACGTGTGAAATGCGCGGCCATCGAACAACAAGTCTTCCACGATGTCGCCGCTCATGTGCCCGCCTTTGATCAGCACATGGCGCGGGCCCATGTCGAAGATCTCCCGGGCCGCATCCTGCATGTCCTCGAATGTCTCGACGGGAGTCCCCGTAAGCATGGCCGCCTCGGCTGTGTTCGGGGTAACCACGTAGGCAATCGGAAGGATGTGGCGTATGAGCGCTTCCCGTGCGGATTCCTGCAACAAGGCGTCGCCGCTCTTGGCCACCATGACGGGATCGACGACAAGCAATTCGATGGCGTTCCGGCGAATACTGTCGGCGACAGCCTCGACGATCTCCGCGTTGGAAAGCATGCCCGTCTTGGCAGCGTCAATGCCGATGTCCTGCGCCACTTGGTCTATCTGCAGCGCCACGAACTCGGGGGGCACGTCGTGAACGCCTGCTACGCCCAACGTGTTCTGCGCCGTCAACGCCGTAATGGCGGACATCCCGTAGACGCCCAGCGCGGTGAAGGTCTTCAAGTCCGCTTGAATGCCCGCTCCGCCGCCCGAATCGCTGCCGGCAATCGTCATCGCTTTTGGAATGCGCACATCAGCCACTGATCAATACTCCCGCGACGCATGCGGTCATGAAACACGCCAATGTGCCGCCTACAAACGCCTTCACACTCAAACTCGTTACCTCGCCCCGGCGCTCCGGTATCAGTGCGTCGAGGCCGGCGATCATGATGCCCGCACTTCCCGGATTGGCGAACCCGCACAGGGCATAGGTCGCGATCACGATACCGCGCGGCGACAACGCGCCCTGCTCGATGCACGCCTTCAAATCGATATACGCCAGGAATTCATTCAACACCGTCTTCTTGCCCAGCAATTGGGCAAGCGTCGCCGCGTCATTCGACGACACGCCCATCAGATAGGCAAAGGGACGAAACACCAGGGCAAGCACGTCTACAAATGTATATCCCGTGACGGACAACATCAAGTCCAACAAATGGACCAACGCAATGAAGGCGATTATCATCGCCGCCACTTGCAGCGCCATGGTCAAACCTTGCGTGGTGCCTTGCGCGGCCGCATCGATCAGGTTCTTGCTCGGCAATTCGATACGCACATAGGATTCGCCCGAAGTCTCGGGCTTGCCGGTTTCGGGAACCATGAGTTTGGAGATGACAATGGCCGCGGGCGCGCTCATCAGCGATGCCGTCAGGAGATGACCGGGCTCCGCGCCGAACGTCGCATAAATGATCAATACGCTGCCGGCAATGGTTGCCATGAACGTCGTCATGACCGTGCACAGCTCCGACCGCGTCATTTTGGCAAGATACGCCCTCACGGCGGTCACGGACTCGATCCCCGTGAAGATGAGCAAAGCTGCTGCAAACGTCTCCGCGCCCGAAGTCTTCAACGTGCGCCGCATCAGCCACGCAATGGCCTGTACCACGACCTGGATGACGCGCAAGTGTTGAAGGACAGCCGCCAAAGCCGACACGAAGATGATGACCGGCAACACCTGGAATGCCATCAATGCGCCAATGTTCCGATCTTCCACCAACGAGCCGAATACAAACCGCGACCCCTCGATAGTGCATTCGGTGAGCACGCCGGTTGCGATTTCCATCCCGCGAAAGACGTAGCCGTGCAGCGAGGTCTTGAGAATCAACAGGCCCATGGCGAATTGAAGCGCGACGCCCCAGAACACCAGGCGCCATGGCGCGGCTTTTCGATTCTCGGACAGCAGCCAAGCGATGACGATCAGAACCAGCAGACCCATGAAGCTCACAAGACGAAGGGGCATTTCCACTTCCCAGCGCCACTTGGCACGCAATCCGCAACTCTACAAGACGGGTGCCGCCCCCAACAACGGTATAGGAGCGTCTATCGCCGAGGTACTATACCCGTGGAAAGAAGTCGCAGCAATGCCTTCCAGCGACTATTCCTCTTGGTTTACAGTCCGCCGATGGGCAGCACGTGGCCTCAGCACCAGACAACTTGGCTAGACAGCAGCTACGGTTTCGTTCGATTCGCTCGAGGCGCAGCCGAGTGCGCGCCAACGCACCGCGACCAAAGTAATATCGTCGGAGATTGGCAACCCTTTCGTATGGCGCTCGACATCGGATCGCACCTGTGCCATAAGCTCGTCCAGGGAGCCGTTTGTGCATGTTCGCAGGAGTTTCTGGAAACGCGTGTCTCCGTAGAGGCGGTCCTCGGGTCCTCTTGCCTCCGTCACGCCGTCGCTGTAGAGCACGATGGTATCGGCCGGCTCAAGGAGGACTTCCTTGTCCTCGAACATGCAGTCCTTTTCCACACCCAATGGCAAGCCGAGCTGGCTGCGAAGCACCAACAATCGATCCGACCCGGAACCGAGCAGGACGGGGGGATTGTGTCCGCCTTGGGCAAACCGAAGCACGCCCTTATTCGCATCGACGACCATGTAGAACATGGTAACGAAGCGACCGCTGGCGCCGATTCGCTTGTACAGCGCATTGTTGGTTCGGAAGAGTACTTCCGCGGGCGACTCCACGTCCTCGACCAACGTGCGGAAAATGCTCCAGCATTCCGATGTCAGCAAGGCGGCGGGGAGACCCTTGCCCGTACCATCCCCGATTGCAATGCCAATCCTGCCCGGGCCTAATGGAATGAAGTCGTAGAAATCGCCGCCCACTTCGCGCGCGGGATGGGACCAGCCCACAACTTCCAGGTCCTCGATAACGGGCCGTTCTTCGGGCAACAGCGACTGCTGCATTTCGGCCGCGATGGCCAGTTCGCTCTCGAGACGCTCGCGCAGCGAAGTCTGCTCCTCAATCTCGCGCATTTGCTGCTGCAACGAATCGGCCATCGTATTAAAGGCCGTGGCAAGCCGCTTCATTTCGTCGCGCGTGTCGATTCCGACGCGGTGGCCGAGGTTGCCCCTGCCGAATTCGCGTGCGCCCTCGACCAGGACGTTGATGGGGCGGG
>JBAZRU010000005.1:0-27517 GCA_041662805.1 Candidatus Hydrogenedentales bacterium
GGGGAGAGCAAATACCCGACCGGCGCCACGACGAAGATGACGATGTACATGGTGGCGAGGAACACGTCGTGCATGATGCGGCCCATGGCCTCGCGGTCCCGCTTGCCGGCGGATTGCGCGACCAATACGCCCATGCCGTGGAAGAGCGAAGCAAGCGAGACGACGACCACGAGAAAAATGTTCCAAGACAAACCAATGGCCGCGTTTGCGGCATGGTCTTTGACGTAGTGGCCGACGAGAACCTGATCCACAACTCCGTGCACGCCGTTGATAATATTCATCAAGACAATCGGCCAGGAAAGTTTCCAAACCGACCGTACGATGCTTCCGGAGACCAATTCTTCGTCAAAGGGTTTCATGATTGCCAGATAGTTGCGAGCTTCGGACGGGAATAGGGCGGCGAAATCGCATTTCGACGGAATTCCCAGCCATTGCCTAAACGCGAGACTATATCACGACGCGTACGTTGGGGACGATTTCCCAGGGACGAAAGGGATGCACAACGTGTTCAAACTCCCGTACACTACAGCCCTGAACCGGGCCAGAAAGGGACGTGCAGAGATTGCCGGACTCCGACAAACACGTAGATTTGTACCTTTTTGCCTACGGCACGTTGCTCGATCCCAGTGTTCAGCAACTCGTAGTTGGGCGGCGTATTTTGGGCGAGGCGGACCACCTCGCCGGCTATCGGCTTACGACGGTCCGAGATGGCGACGAGACATTTCCAAACGTGACACCCGACCCGGCTGGAACGGTCTCCGGGCGCGTGTTGACGGTTGACGTGGACGAGTTGAATCGCGTGGATCGGTACGAAGGGAGTCCGTACCGGCGTGTGGAAACGACGCTCGCAAGCGGACTTCGCGCGTGGGTGTATATTGCCCCATAGAGGGCGGGGGAGAAGTCTCATGGCCTACAAGAGATTCGGTTGGCTAAGCCTTGTCGCGTTGCTTGCGGCGAATGCCTGGGGCCAGGATGCGTCGAAGCCCACCACGGCGAAGGCCGAGGGGGGCTCGGGATACGAGATCGCCGCCTACTACTTTCCCAATTACCATCCCAACGAGCAAAATACCAAGTGGCACGGCCCGGGCTGGACGGAATGGGAACTGATAAAACGCGCGGAACCTCGCTTCGAGGGACATCGCCAACCGCGCGTGCCGCTCTGGGGATATACCGACGAATCGAAGCCGGAAGTTATGGAGCAGAAGATTGCCGCCGCCGCCGATCACGGGCTGACAGCGTTCATCTTCGATTGGTACTGGTACGAAGGCGGCCCGTATTTGCACGGCGGGCTGGACAACGGCTTCCTGCATGCGAAGAACAACGACCGGCTGAAGTTCTCGATCATGTGGGCCAACCACGATTGGCTCGACATTCAACCGTCCCAACGCAGCCGTCCTGCGAACATTCTCGCAAAGGGTGCCGTTTCCCCGAAGATCTTCCGCGACGCGACCGACCACATGATCAAGAATTACTTTCCGCATCCATCTTATTGGCGGGTTAACGGCGGCCTGTACGTTTCCTTCTACGACTTGACCGCACTCATGGCGGGATTCGGCGGCGTCGAACAGACGCGTGCGGAGCTAGATGCCTTTCGGGAACGCGTGCGCGCGGCGGGCCTCGGCGAGTTGAACATCAACGCGGTGGTGTGGGGGCAACCCGTTCTTCCGGGCGAGAAGGTAGTGCCAGACATCATTGACCTGCTGGATAAGCTCGGCTTCGACAGCATCGCCAGCTACGTCTGGGTCCACCATCAGCCGCTGAACGTGTTCCCCAAGCAATCCTATACGGAGATGCGCGATGCGTCGGTGGTCGATGCCGAAAAGTTCATCGCCAAGTACAAGCAACCCTATTACCCCAACGTGACGATGGGGTGGGATTCCAGCCCGCGCACGATTCAATCGGATGTGTTCGAGAACGTGGGGTATCCGTACACGCCGGTTCTCGACGGAAACACGCCCGAAGCGTTTCGCCTGGCCTTGCAGAAGTTCAAGGACCTCGTCGACCGCACACCCGATCAACCGAAGATTCTCTCCGTCAACGCGTGGAACGAATGGACCGAAGGCAGTTATCTCGAGCCGGATACCGTTTACGGCATGGGCTATCTCGAAGCCATCCGAGATGTCTTTGGCGTCAGACCGTAGGAGTTTGCGGAAATCACTCGCGAAAGGTTGATGTCGTCTTTGTAGCGCTTGCCCTCTGTGGCAGGCGCAGGTTTACCGCAGATCACAAGAAGGTTCATAGCGCCTGGGAGGCCGCAGTTCGTGACCCACATGCGCCTGCCACAGAGGGCAGGCGCTACGAAGAGAGATGTTATGGCGTCAGCACTACCGCCGTGACCGAGTGCTTTGGAAGCGTGAGCACGATTGGGCTTCCCAAATCGGTTCGCGGCGTCGTAGTCGTCTCGACCGTCACGGACTCTTCGTTGGTGTCGTCAAGGCGCGCCGGGGCAATTTGATAGACCGTTCCCTGCGCGGGTGCGCCAGCGGGCAATTCGATTCGGACGGGCTGGTCCGTTTTGATGTCCAAGTTGAACAGCACGAAGGACCACGCCGCCCCGTCGCGGAACGCAAACGATTGCACCAAGTCGAACGGCGTTTCCTGCTCGATGCTCTTTCCGGGGGGCTGGACCCTCTCCGGATTGCGGCCGCTCTGCTCCGTCGAAACCAGGTCTCCCTGTACGGCGCGGTTGGCCAGCTCGACGCCGAGCCACGTCGGACGCTTGCGGCCCGTGGCGGCGATATCGCGAAGCAGTCCCCACATGCGGACGTACTCGCCGTTCTCCATTCGGAAGGCATATTGGAGCGAGGTGAACGCGCACTGCTCGCGCGCACCGAAATCGCGCAGGTACGAGAGCATGTACAGCGGGAGGGCAACTGCCCCGGACGCACCGGCAACGAACGCGTTACGCACTTCAAGAGGCGCGTCGCCGCCCGTGGTGTGGAAATTGATCTCGTAGATGGCCATCCGCGTATTGGGCGTACGCTTGGTCATGAAAGAGTAGCAGCGCCGGACATTTCCCGTGAGCGCATCGGCCGTGGGCCGCGCAAATAGCGGGTAGTACATCGATTCCGGTGTGTCGCCCTTCTCCAATTCTCCGAAGTACGGAGCCAGCGCAATGGTGGCGTGGGTTGTGCTGTTCGCCGAAATCTCGCCCTGGCGTTCGGGGTAGCCCGCCTGTCCGCCGATGATCAGGTCGAACGATTCGGGCTTGTAAGACGGGCTCGATTTGAGGATGGCAAACCGGTCGCCGGCGATGCTTCCCAAGCGTTCCCCGCCCAGTGCCGAAGCCCCGAAGAAGGGGTCGCCGCCGGATGCGCCGCCCCACATTTCGTTGCCATACTCCAGATGAATCACGGGAAACACCGAGGTCCACGGCTCGGTTTGGCCCAACGCGGCGCGGCGATCCGCGTACGCGTGCGAGCCGTCCGCGGGGGCCGCCAAGTACTCCACCAGCCCCGTCAGGTCTTTCGGCGCGAACGTCGGGGGAATGACATACCAGGGTTCGGCGCCGGTCTCTCGGCAGAGCTGGAGAAACTCGTGCAACGAAAAGCAGAACATATCGGCAACACGCGAGCCTGGCCGGAAGCCGATGGTCTTGCGCGCCCAAGGCTCCGCAAGCTGGTTGTCGAGCGTGTCGCCAAGTTGCGTGCTCCAATTGCGCAACACGCCGGGCCGCAACTCCTTCAACGCATTTACGTACGCATCGGTGAACACGGTGGGATTGGCGTTGTCGGCGCATTCGACATCGAGGTCGTCAATCCATGCCGCGCCCTCGACGGAGATCCGAAAGACAAGAATGGGGTGATAGTCGTTGGGGCCATATCCCGTGAGTTTGTCGGCCCCTTCCGGAACGACGAAAACGCGCTCGAAGGACTGCCATTCGCCGCTCAACGCGATCGTCTCGTCGACAAAGCGGCCTTCTCCTTCGCGATAGAATTGGACGTGAAGCTTGTCGCCGCCGCCGCCCTTGGCCCAGAACGACAGCTTCCAGTTGCCTTTGACAATAAGCATCTTTCCAGCGGACTTGTCGCCATCGCGCCACTCGCTGTCCAGGTAGAGCGTGTAATCGGCGTTGGAGCCGCCAAGACGCAGCGACTGACTTCCGGGGCTGCCGGGACGGGTCGCCGTGGTGTCGACGACCTCCGTGCTCATTTGGCTGCCCGCGGCGATGCCGGGGAGTTGTGTGCGCGCGAAAAACACGTCCCATTCGTTCGGGGCGGGCCCATCCGCATCGAAGTGAAACACGTTTCGGTTGTCTTCCAGCGTAAAGTTGGAGATGGACCCCGTGCGGCCCTCGACCGCCCCGTAGACGCCTTCGTATTCGCCGCCCTTCCAGAACCCGGCCGGTTGGCCTATGCCGTATTGATCCAGGTTCCAGGCCGTCTCCCAGAAGTCCTGCACGACGCGACGCCCCGTGGACCCTTTCTTGGCATGAAAGACCGTGCCGTACAGCGCTGACTCAAAACCAGGGTTGGGTATGATGTTCTTGATCATTTGTGCCGCGCCGTAGATGCTGCGTCCGCCGACGTTGATGCCGAATCGTTTTACCTTCGGGACGACTACGGCATCCGTCACTCGGATGAGGGTGTCCGGTGCTTTGGGATCCCGCGCCGCCGCCTTTGGCAACGGAGTGGGCTTCGGCGCGGGGCTGGGCGCGGCGGCGGGTGTTTGCACTTCCTGAACCGGTGCCGTCTGCGCAGAATCCGGCACGGGCGGCGCCTGAAGCGACGCGGCGGCGGACTTGATTGCCTTGGATGACCTCAGAAGGCCCGGCAGCACGGCTACCGCAAGAATGCTCCCCGCTATCAGCAGCGAGATGCAGAAGACCGCCACGATGATGTTGCGATCGCTTACGGACCCACGATGCGTCATGTTCGAAGTCTCCCAAGCCAACGGAGCGCCAGCGCAATACGCCAAGAGCAAGACTCTCGATGCCCAGCATAATGTAGCATGAAGTCGTGCACTTGGACTCGCCGCGCGCAACCGGGTACTCTTACCTGCGTATCAATGGACGCATACGGAGGGGGCATGAGAATTTCTATCGTCATTCCCGTCTACAACGAGGTGAGCACCATCGCGGAAGTTGTTGCCCGCGTGCGGTCCACTCCGTACGACACGGAGATCGTCATTGTAGACGACGCATCGACCGATGGCACGCGCGATGTGCTCAAGGAGCTGGACGGCAAGGGCGGCGTCGCGGTTCTGCTGCATGATCGCAATCAAGGCAAGGGAGCGGCATTGCGCACGGGGTTTGCCCACGTAACCGGCGAAGTCGTCATTATTCAAGATGCGGACCTGGAATACGACCCCGGTGATTATGCGAAGTTGCTGGAACCCATTCTCAACGACAAAGCCGATGTTGTGTACGGTTCGCGCTTCATGGGCGGGCCGCGCCGCGTGCTTCTGTTTTGGCATTCCATGGGCAATATGCTCCTGACGTTGCTCTCCAATGCGCTCACGAATCTGAACCTGACAGATATGGAGACGTGCTACAAGGCATTCCGCGCGCCGATCCTAAAGGACTTGAAATTCAAGTCAAACCGCTTCGGGTTCGAGCCTGAATTCACCGCGAAAGTGGCCCGCCTCGGCTGCCGGATTTACGAGACGCCGATCACCTACAGCGGCCGCACCTACGCCGAAGGGAAGAAGATCGGTTGGAAGGACGGCGTTGCCGCGTTGTACGCCATCATTCGGTTCCGCCTCTTCGATTGACGGCATTCCATATCGCTCGCACTCCGTATGATAAAATCCTCCGAGATGCAGGACCATCCATGAAGACGATTGGACTCGACACAAATCAGGACATAGCCGTCGTGGGCGCGGGACCGGCGGGGCTGTGTGTCTTGCTCGCCGCGAAGCAGGCTAGGCTAACGGCGCTTGCCATCGACAAAGGCCCCGTGGCGAGCGCGCTGTGCTCGCACCCGACGTATATGCGATGGTTTTCCACGGCGGACAAGCTCGAACTCGGCGGATTCCCACTCGTCTCGACCGAGAAGAATCCCACGCGCCAAGAGTACCTGGCGTATATCCGCGCCTTTGTCCGCTACTTCGAGTTGCAGGTGGTCACGTACCGCGAAGTGGTAAGCGTGCTTCCGCAAAATGGCTGGTACCGCGTCGTCGCGAAAGACCGGTACGACCGCAAGTACGCGTGGAATGCGCGCAACGTCGTCGTGGCTACCGGGTTCTACGATAGCCCCCGCCCCATGGGAATCCCGGGCGAAAACCTGCCGAAGGTTTCCCACCGCTACACCGAGGCGCATTGGTACGCCGATCACGATGTGCTCATCGTCGGCGGAGGGAGTTCGGCCGCCGAGGTCGCGCTCGAACTCCACCGCAGCGGCGCGCGCGTCACCGTCGCCATGCGCGGCAATCGGTTCGAGACCAAATACTGGATCGAGCCGGACATCGAGAACCGCATCAAGGAAGAGGCTATTGCCTGCTACCGCAACGTGGAAGTCGAGGAAATCCGGCCCGACGAGGTGGTGCTGTGCCCGGATCGAGGCCCGCTCATCACTATCCCCAACGACTTCGTGTTGGCCATGACCGGCTACGAACCCGATACCTCGCTCGTAGCGGCGCTCGGCGCGGTCATCGACAAAACCTGCGGAAAGCCGCTGCTGAACCGCAACATGGAGACGACCGTCCCCGAACTCTACGTCGCCGGCACCCTCTGCGCGGGCACGGAATCCAACACCGTCTTCGTGGAAAACAGCCGCGACCACGGCACCCGTATCGTCGAGCACATTCTCTCGAAACGATAGGCGGGCGGACATTCCTGTCCTCCGTCTTGGCTTCGTGTGCAAACGCGGAAAGCGACGAGAGAGCCGAAATTCACTTGCCAAAACGCCGTCTCCGGGTCTATGCTAAATACATCGGCAATCTATGTATCAAGGACGGATTCGACGGATGAATCTCAAAGGCACATTGCCCACGCTTATTCTGCAGGTCTTGCTCAGCGGACCCGCGCACGGATATCGCATTGCGCAGGATATCAAGGCGCGGTCGAAAGGCGTGTTGGAGTTCAAGGAAGGCACCTTGTACCCCGCGCTGCACGAACTCGAGAACCAGGGACTTATCCGGTCCGAAGAGCGCACTATTAACGGACGTGTCCGCCGTGAGTATCGCCTCACCGACGAAGGCCACAAGGTGCTCGTGGCAGAGCGCAAGGAATTCCGGCGCATGCTTCGTGCCGTGTCCGCGGTTCTGGGGGAGAGCTCGTGATGAATCACCGCACCGCCGATCCGTTCGATCGCTGGTTGGAAGCGGCCACCGCTGGATTGTGCGCCAGTGCCGTCGCGCGCATCCGCGACGAGATGCGGCCGCACTATGAGGACGCGGTTGATCATCTCGAGCCTGAAGGCTTGGCGCGCGACGAAGCCGAGAAGATCGCCTTACAGCAGCTCGGAGACGCTCGCAAGGCCCGGCGCGGATTTAAGCGATCCAACTTGACCGCGGTGGAGCACAGGAAACTGGCAGGTCTTGCCAAGCTTCCCGGCTTGCCATTTCGACTCTCAGGATGGAGTTACGCAGTCTTGGCATCACCGTTCCTGATTTCGCTCGTACTCGTTGCGATTGTCGGCGCATTTTCAGATGATTTCCAGGCATTCTATATCGCGACGTTCATTCTTGCTGGCCTGTTCAGTATACCTCTGATCCTATACACTGGGTTGATGCCGATTGCATTGCCTATCCGTTATGGAAGGCCCCGTTTGGGGATAGCGATCTCGGTGTTCTTCTGGACTTTGTGCCTATCAGCCTCAATCCCAATGGTGCTGCTAAAGGCAAGGGGGGTGTCGTCCGGAGTTCTGGTGCCTATTTACTCCTTATTCCTTATGCTCAGAATGCTTGTGTGCGACCTCATCCTGCTCCGAAAGCTCGCACGAATTCCGACAACAGAATTGACCAAAAGGCCATTCTGATGCCAAAGGCTTCCAGATCAGAGGCCCGATGCAGGCGCGTTAATCGACGCGAACCTCGCGAAGCCTCTATTGATGAGTGGCTCGACACTGCAACAAAGAACCTGTGCGCCGATGCCCAAGTCGAGGTATCGAAAGAGATTCATGCGCATTTCACGGACGCCGTCCAGGCTTTGAACGCAGACGGGCTCTCACCCGAAGAGGCAACCGCCGCCGCACTCTACCAGCTTGGCCCTCCCTCCTCTGCCACCAGGAAATTTCGCAAGACGTACTTGACCAAGGTCGAGGAGAAGGTCCTGCGCGTGCTCTCCGGCCTTCCCAATCCGCTAGACGCGTTCAAGCCTCGACACGCATTGAGCATAGGCGCGCCATTTGCCCTTGTGCTCTTACTGGCGACGGCAGTAGGGCAGGTGGCTGGACAGAACTCTATCGCAACAGCGGCACTTGCGGCAGTCGCAATCGGCTTTCTTCCGCTCTTTGGATATTTGGCATTCGTTGCCGCCACCGTTTATCCAATCCGGCGGGGAATGCCACACATAGGTCTTTTCCCAACGATGGGGCTAGTCGTATTCGCTCTTGCTGTGTCCTCAATGGACCTCTACTTAGGCCTTTGGCGTGAACTCTACCTGTTCATCGTGTCCGCCTATGGTATGTACTTTCTATCTCGGCTCTGGCTCAAATTGTGCCGCACTGCCTCAGCAGCTCTCGCAAGAAGTCGCTGAGAGGCTTAGAGTCCCGGCTCGGTTGCCCAGACCCCCTGAAATGACACATCTACCGTTACGTCATCGCCGCATCTCCCCGCGCAAGCGGCTTGGGTATGAAAAATGATACAATTCGCGTTTATATACCAAAGGCATTTCACGCCGGAAAGAGCATCAAACGCGTGGGCCATGCGCCCATCGCGATGCGGTAGAATATGCGTGCAGAATTTGCAAAACTCCTGAAACAATTGCGGAAGAATCATCCCGGCGCCAACCTGGACGTTGTGCGCAAGGCGTATCGCGTCGCCAATGACGCGCACCACGGGGTCAATCGCGCGTCCGGAGACCCCTACGTTTCGCACTGCATCGCCGTAGCGCGCATTCTTTCGCAGCTCAATCTCGACCCGGTCACCATCGCGGCGGGCCTGCTTCATGACGTCCTGGAAGACACGCGGGTCACGCACGATGAACTGAAGAAGGAGTTTGGCGAAGAGATAACGCTTCTGGTCGACGGCGTAAGCAAGATCAAGACCATGAAGCTGTCGAGCCCGAAACCTTCGCAGCAGGAGAAGCAGGCCGAGAATCTCCGCAAGATGCTGGTGGCCACGGCCCGCGACGTTCGCGTCATCCTCATCAAGCTGGCCGACCGGCTCCACAACATGCGCACCATCGAGTTCCTGAAGAACGCGGAGCAAGTCCGGCGTATCTCGCAGGAAACGCTCGACATTTATGCGCCGCTTGCGCACCGGCTCGGTATCGCCCAATGGAAATGGGAACTGGAAGACCACGCCTTCCACCATTTGAATTCGGCCGAGTACAAACGGATCGCCGCGCAAGTCGCCATGAAACGCCACGAACGCGAGGCGTGGCTCAACGACACCATCGATTATCTCGAGACGCGCTTGTCCGAGGCGGAAGTGAATGCGCGCGTAATCGGGCGGCCAAAGCACCTCTTCAGCATCTATCGAAAGATGGAGCAGCAAGGGAAAGACTTCGATCAGGTTCTGGACGTGCTGGCCCTGCGTATCATCACGCAGACGGAATCGGAATGTTACAACGCACTGGGTGTCGTCCACGCGCTTTGGCCGCCGGTGCCGGGGCGTTTCAAAGACTACATCGCGATGCCCAAGGCCAACATGTATCAGTCCATCCACACGATCGTCATGCGGGAGAACGGGCGCGCGCTTGAGATCCAGATTCGCACCGAGGACATGGACCGCACGGCGCGGGAAGGCATCGCGGCGCACTGGCAGTACAAGGAAGGTTCGAGAGACGCGAAACTGGACAAGCAGCTTACGTGGCTCCGCCAGATGTACGAATGGTTACAGGAGACGCACGGCCCGGACGAATTTTTGGACACGATCCGCCGTGACGTGAGCCGCTCGGACATCTATGTGTTCACGCCCAAAGGCGAAGTGCGCGAGTTGCCGGAAGGCGCCACGCCGCTGGATTTCGCCTACCACATCCATTCGGACATCGGCCACCACTGCATCGGGGCGCGCGTGAACAGCAAGTTGGTTCCGCTGCGCTACAACTTGCAGACCGGCGACGTGGTGGAAATTCTCACGTCGAAGGCGCAGACGCCTCATCTGGATTGGCTGGAAGTCGTCGTGATGGGCAAGGCGCGCACACGCATTCGGCAGCGTCTGCGCGAACTGGGCGAGCTCGAACCGCTCGAAGGGCAAATCAAACGCGATACCATCCGGATGATGCCGGAGTCGCGTCCCCGCGTTATCAAGCAAGTTGACGACGCGACCCGCGATAAGCTCATTCGCGTGGAGGGCGCCAAGGGTATCGCGGTGAATTTCGCGAAGTGCTGCAAGCCCATGCCAGGCCACGCGGTCATCGGTTACGTCACGAAGATGCCGGGCATCACGATCCACCGCGCCGATTGCCGCAATTTCGCAAACACCAAGCGCGACTCGAACCGCATTGTCGAGGCGTCGTGGCAAGGCGAGGAACACGTCGAAATCGGCATGCGCGTGACCACGGGACAACGCCCGAATATGCTCGCCGACATCACCAACGCGATTCGCCCCATGAACATCAGCATCACGCGCGCCCAGTATCATCCCAGCGAAAACGGCCGGAGCTTCTTCGAGTTTGTGTTTGAAGCGCCGGACCAGGACAGCATCGCACGCATCGCCGCCACCATCCGCACCGTGCCGGGCGTGGCCGAAGTCTCGCGCATGCCCGTCGAATACCTGACGAGGCCCTAGCACTTCATGGACGTGTTCAAACTCGTATCGACTTTCAAGCCGGAAGGCGATCAGCCGGAGGCCATCAAAGACATTGTCTTGAGCCTTCGCGAGGGCGTGAAGCATCAGGTCCTGCTTGGGGTGACCGGTTCGGGAAAGACCTTCACCATCGCGAACGTGATCGCGGAGGTGAACCGTCCCGCGCTCGTTATCGCGCCCAATAAGATTCTCGCCGCGCAACTGTACAGCGAATTCAAAGGCCTCTTTCCGGAAAACGCGGTCGAGTACTTCGTCAGTTATTACGACTACTACCAACCCGAGGCATATGTCCCCACAACGGATACGTACATCGAGAAGGAGTCGTCGATCAACGACGAGATCGACAAGATGCGCCACTCGGCCACGCGTGCACTCCTCACGCGGCGCGACGTGATCATCGTGGCCAGCGTGTCGTGCATTTACGGAATCGGTTCGCCGGAGACCTATGGCGCGTTGCGCGTGGAACTGGCCCAGGGTGAAACGATGCCGCGCGAGGACTTTATCGCGGGCCTGGTCGCCATGCAGTACGCGCGCAACGATGTCGATTTCCACCGCGGCACCTTCCGCGTGCGCGGCGACACGGTCGACGTGTTTCCCGCCTACGAAGCGGAGATTGCGATTCGTGCGGAGTTCTTCGGCGACGAGATAGACGGCCTCTACGAAATCGACCCCCTGCGCGGGGCCGTGAATCGCCGCATCAAGCGCACCGCGATCTTTCCCGGTACGCACTACGCCACCTCGGCGGACAATCTGAAACGCGCCGTTGAAGGCATCAAGTTCGAGTTGCAGGAGCGGCTGAAGGAACTGGAAGGCGAAGGCAAACTGCTCGAGGCGCAACGGCTCGGCCAGCGCACGCGCTTCGACATCGAGATGCTAAACGAGATCGGATTTTGCAGCGGCATCGAAAATTACTCGCGCCACCTCGACGGCCGCATGCCGGGTGAGGCGCCGTATACCTTGATGAATTACTTCCCCGACGATTACCTGCTCGTCATCGACGAGAGCCACGTGACGGTGTCGCAAGTGGGCGGCATGTACAAGGGCGACCGTTCGCGCAAGGACAAGCTGGTCGATTACGGATTCCGGTTGCCGTGCGCGCGCGACAACCGGCCGCTCAAGTTCCAGGAATTCGAAAAGCTCGCGGGCCAGACCATCTACGTCAGCGCGACGCCAGGCGCGTTTGAACTCGAGCGAAGCGAGGGTTTAA
Organism: Candidatus Hydrogenedentales bacterium; assembly: GCA_041662805.1. Taxonomy (GTDB): domain Bacteria; phylum Hydrogenedentota; class Hydrogenedentia; order Hydrogenedentales; family SLHB01; genus JAIBAQ01. The sequence continues at coordinate 12,062 of JBAZRU010000005.1, forward strand.
TCGTCGAGCAAGTCGTGCGTCCCACGGGACTCATCGACCCCGAGATCGAAGTGCGCCCCGCCGCCAATCAGGTCGACGATCTGCTGGACCAGATCCGCGGCATCGTCAAGCGAAACGAGCGCGTGCTCGTCACCACGTTGACCAAGCGCATGGCCGAAGACCTGACGGAGTATTTCCACGACCTCAACGTCCGCGTGAAATACATGCACGCCGACGTAGAGACGCTGGAGCGCATCGAGTTGGTGCGCGCGTTGCGCGCCGGGGAGTACGACGTGCTGGTCGGCATCAACCTCTTGCGCGAAGGCCTCGACATACCCGAGGTGGCCTTGGTCGCGATCCTCGATGCCGACAAAGAAGGCTATCTACGCTCCGAGACGAGCCTCATCCAGACGTGCGGGCGCGCGGCGCGCAACGTCAACGGACGCGTGATCATGTACGCGGACAAGGTGACCGGCTCGATGAAACGTGCGATGGACGAAATGGGCCGCCGCCGCGTCAAGCAGCTTGCCTACAACAAGGAGCACGGCATCACCCCGAGGAGCATCCAGAAAGCCCTCGTCGACGTGATGAACAGCATCCACGAACGTGACTACGTCACCGTTCCCATCGCGGCGGAAGACCACGACCTCTATGTCTCCAACTCGAACCTCGGCAAGACCATCAACGACCTGCGCAAGAAGATGAAGCAGGCCGCCGACAAGATGGAGTTCGAGAAGGCCGCCGAATTCCGCGACCGGATCCAGGCCCTCGAACGCCGCCAGATTGAAGAAGGACTGTAAGGGCCTCGCGCACCTCAGTGCATTCGGAGGAGATAGCCCTCGTTTCTGCCCCGGGAACGCCAATCCCCCGATTGGCTCTTCCCTCAATTCTAGCAGCGTGCCCTTCCCCAAAATCCGTACTGCCTCCCTATCAAGCTCACTTTCTCTCCGGTTGGTGTAGAATGCCGCCCTCCGGGGCCGGCGCTCGAAACGTCTGCCAGCCCAGTAGTACACGGTTCGTTGGGGGAAACGGGAGCAAACGCGTCATGACGTGGAAAACTCGGCGAGTGTACAAACACGGTGTCTTCTGTCTCGAAGGCGATTGGTGGCCCGACCTCAAGAACCCCGCCTCGGTGGAACCGGTCCTGCGCCTACTCTCCGAATCGCACATCTCGCGCGTGCCCTACATCTACCGCGACGTCGGCACCGCCGAAGACTTCAAATACTACCTCGAAAAATGGACCCAGACCCGCTACGCCGAATACCCCATTTTGTACCTCGGCTTTCACGGTGTGCCGGGAAAGATCGTCGTTGGCGACAAACGCCGCAAAGACAGTCACGTCACGCTCGACAACCTCGAAGACTGGCTGAGCGGCAGTTGCGCCAAACGCGTCATCCACTTCGGATCGTGCGAGACCATGAACGTCAGTGCGACGCGGCTCCAAGCCTTTCTCAAGGCAACCGGCGCACTCGCCCTGCTCGGTTACCGCAAAATCCCCGAATGGATCGAATCCGCCGCCTTCGAGACCCTCCTGCTCGGCGAACTCCAGTACAACGCCATGTCGCGATCCGGCCTTAAGACCGCCCGCGAACGCGTCAAAGAACGCCTCGGCGGCTGCCAACTCTTAAGGGAGTTGGGATTTCGGATGGAGATCCGGGAGTAGTTGCAGCCGACACTCATCCCTGTCTCATCCGTTTGTCCGAGCAAAGGTCGACTGCACAGGGAAAGTCCGCCCTCCGTATCGGTGCAGAAAAGTGTAGACGCCCGGCACGGAATCCGGGCGCCATAAATTCAAGAGAAGGACAAGTTGTATTGAGGCGGTTACATGCCCGGGTCGTCGGCGCTGGGGCCGTAGATGCTTGGGACGGGCACATTCAGCAGGCGTAGGTAGACGGTAAGCTGCCCGCGGTGATGCACAATATGATTGAGGATCATGGAGCGCAGCACGGCGATGCGCGGCAGCTCGAAGATTACCTTATCGCCTTTTTTCATCCGCCACGTGGTCATCAGATCTTCGTTGCTCACGCCTGTCATGACTTCAACCGCAGCCGCCATGTGCTTGTCGAAGGAAGCCAGAAGGTCCTTCGATGTTGCATCCTCGGCGGGTACATACCCCGCGGGGTCAAACACGAACTCATCCGTGGTCAACGTCACGCCGGCCCACTGAGGGATTTCCGCGGTGTGGGATGCGAGCCTGCCGAGGGTCATGGACTTGTCGTGGGGCTTCCATCCGAACTTGTCCTCCGGCACGCGCTCCAGGGCCTTTCGCGTGCCGATACCTTCATGCTGGAGCTCCTGGATCATGGCGTCGATGATATTCATAGGTCTTTTCCTTCTTGTGTCGTTGGGCAATGCAGCCCGTAGATTGTGCCCAAGCGGTTATGCCCAAGGCAAATCCAAACCACGAGTGGCACCGATCTATTTCTGCCTCAACCTTGTTACAATCCACCCAACGAGAACTCGCGCCAGGGGGGTCTGTGGAAATGTCCTTCGCCGCCGCCGAATGGGTGTTGACCCTGAAGAACCTGTTTCTCCCGGTGTTCTGCAAGCAATGCGGAATGCGCCTGCTCACCGAGGAGAATTGCAGCTTCTGCCCCACCTGCTGGGAAATGAGTCCCCGCATCGAGCGGCCTTACTGCCCCGTCTGTGGCCGGCCCCACGCGCCGGGCGTTGGATACGGGGCGCGCGACAACACGCTCTGCGGACCATGCAGCGCGGAAAAGGTGGAGCGTCCGTACCGGTTTATCTTCGGAGCCGCCGTCTACGACGGGGCCGTCGGCGAAGCGATTCGCCTGTTCAAATTCAACGGGAAGCGTCGGCTTGCCGAGCCCTTGTCGGAGCTCATTGTATCGGCAGTCGAGACCGAGCTTGACTGCGATTCTTACACGGCGCTGGTTCCCGTGCCGCTCTACAAAGTCCGCCTGCGCGAACGCGGCTACAACCAGTCCGCTCTTCTGGTGCGCGGCATTCTCGCCGCCTTTCCCAACGCGCATGTGGACGAGTCGCTCCGGCGGATACGTCCCACGCGTGTTCAGAGTCTGCTCACCGACCCCACGGAACGGCGCGAGAACGTCCGGGGGGCATTCGCAGTTGAGGGGGACTCCCGTCTGGCAGGCGCGAAGGTACTCTTGGTGGACGACGTGGTGACCACCGGAGGAACCGTGCGGGAGTGCGCGGAAACGTTGAAAAATGCGGGCGCGGCGACGGTCGACGTGGTGGCCGTGGCGCTGGCCTTGCCGCACGACCGCAGGAGCAGGTAGGATCGGAGTGCGGACTGTCGGTATCCGCGCACCATAGCCCGAACCAAGGAGTCGCCCATGCCGCCGATCAAAGAGTGTTTTGGCCAGCTCGCCAACATGTCGATTCGCTTCCGAGACCACTCGAAGCAGCATTACCTGCGAGTGGACGAAGATAAGCTCAAGGAATGCGATACATGTCCCCTGTTCACAAAGTGCATGTTCTTGAAATACAACGACATGATGAAAGAAATGCTGAAGTTGTTGGACGAGAAGAAGGGCGCTGAGGCGGGGATGCTCTAGACAAAGGCGGATGACGCGCGCCGCTGGGCGGCACGCGCCATCCAATACCTTGTTACTTCACGTCAGCCGCGAAGCTTGCCAGATAGGCAGTCTGGCCGGCCAGTTTCTTCAGTTTGACCTTCTCGTACCGGTACTTGCGCAGCTTTTCGCGCGCATCCTCTTCCGAGCTTGCGAGAACCGTCCCCGAATCTACTTGGTCTCTGTCCGCGGCCGCACCAATGTACTTGTAGACACCCACGGATGGATCCTCCTGCGTGGTTAACCGTGCTGAAATGAGTCCGGAATAGAAAAGGTTCGGATACCACGCGAAACATCACCCGAATCGGCGCCAAACCATTTGGCGGGAACCTCTGGAACCACATGCAGCCGCCAGAAGTTCAATTCATAGCCTATCAAAGTGAACGCAATTTGGTCAAGGAAATAGAATAACCGACACTCCTCGACCTGGTTCTACCTCAGTCGAGTCTATTATCCCTGACGGCTGCCTGTGGTTCCCTTGCCTTTACCTAACCAGGGTATCCGGAGGATAACGATGCCGCCGAACCCCGTGTACGGGTCTTCCGGATCTTCTCCAGATAGCCGCTTGCCCGGAACGCGCGCAAGGGATCGGGGTCGATGCCCGTTTCGATTCGAACTTGCGCAAGTAGTGGCCGCACATCGGTTTGATAGGCATCTTGCAGCAGTTCTTCCGCAGCCACCAAGTCTCCATTCTTCTGGGCTGCAAAGAGCGCCGCGCGGTCGACCAGCAGCGCCTTCGCGAATGCCGTCTGGCAGTTCACGACCGACTGAATCATCTCCTCAATCTTGGATTTCAGGTTATGGCTCTGGTCGATCATGTACGCAACGTTGGTTTCGACCGCCGGGTCATCCTCGGCGGCAATAAGCTCGCAGTAAATCAGGAACAGTTCGTAAGGATTTATGCTGCCAACACTTAAGTCGTCATCGGCGTACTTCTTGTTGTTGAAATGGAAGCCACCCATCTTGCCCTCGTCGATCAAAAACGCGACGATGTGCTCGATATTGACGCCCAAGGCATGGTGTCCCAAGTCGATCAGGACCTGCGCCTGCTCGCCGAGGCGGTTGCAGAAGGCATAGGACATACCCCAATCGGCGATATCGGTGTGGTAGAAAGCCGGTTCGAAAAGCTTATATTCCAACAACATACGCATATTCTTGGGCATCGCGGCATAGGCGGTCTTCAGTCCCTCGAGCATGTATTGCTTCCGGCGGCGGAAGTCTCCCTGGCCCGGGAAGTTCGTGCCGTCGGCAAACCAAAGGCTAAGAAGATCCGACTTGACGATCTTGGCAATTTCGATGCATTCGAGCAGATGGTCGACGGCCTTTTGTCGAATCGCAGGGTCTTCGTTGGTCAGGCTGCCAAATTTGTACACGTCGTCCTGGAACAGATTGGGGTTGACTGCACCAATTCGTACACCCAGCTCCGCGGCATAGGCGCCCAACTTGCCAAAGTCATCCACCTTGTCCCACGGGATGTGAACGGCAACCGAAGGGGCAATGCCAGTGAGCTTGTTGACAATTGCCGCATCTTCCATCTTTTCGAAGGGATTTCGCGGCACGCCTTCCTGCGGAAAGACCTTGAAGCGCGTTCCGGAATCGCCGTATGCCCATGAAGGGGTTTCGATGTGGTGGGCCTTGATGCGCTTTTTGATGACATTAAGGTCGCCAAACTTGCCTTCAAGCGCCTCGAGCGCAGGCTTAATGGTCTTGGGATCGGTCGCTTTCATGGTCTATCCTCCTGGCGATGCACTGGTTGAATGATCGCGTTTGTTGCTGCCCCCTCAGGAAGGCGTCCTCCAGAATAGAACGACGCCGATTGCAAAGAAAAGGCCGTTGGCCAGCCACGCCGCCACAGGCGGAGACAGGCGTCCGGCATGTCCCAACTCCATCGTGACCGAAAAGATGAGCAGATACGCGATGGCGACCCCAAGGCTGGTGGCGAAACTAATGGCCAAGCCTCCTCGCCGCAGGCGCACGGCAAACGGTATCGCAAGCCAGATCATGACAAAGCTCAAAGCCGGCTGCGAGAACTTGGCGTAGTAATCCACCCATAGCCCACTGGCAGGGACTGCTCGCTTTTCGGCGTCGTGAATATCCGTCCGCAACTGGGCGCTCGACTTCGTCTCCACGGGCTTCTCAAGTGCGAACAGGGAATCGGGTGGCTCCGAAAAAGGCGCGGGTCTCTGGCGAATGCGCAACCCCGATGCGGCAGTCTCCTGGGCGTTGAAGGTGAACCAGCGCCCATCCTCGAGCATCCATTGCTTGGACGAGGCGTCCCAGTAGATCCGGCGGGCCTCAATCTGCTGCACGGACTCCGGCGTACGGGCATATATCAAGACATTCTCGCCCGTGAGTGCGATGCTGTTGAACTTGGCGATGTGGCACGTCCAACCTCCTGAAAGATTGGCCCAGCTTATCCCTTTGCGCTCCACGTCGGGGTTGAGCGAGAAGTAGCCCTCCTCAATGCGCGTGGCTTCCCGTGCAGCTTCCGCGCCCACCTTTTCGTCGAGGTAATAGAGTCCAAATGCGAAGAGCATCGCAATGAGGATCGGGACAACGACAAATCGCCGCAGACTGATTCCACCTGAAAGTACTGCGGTGATTTCATTGTTCTGAACGGCATCGCCCAAGACAAGCAAAGAAGCGATCAGCATCGCAAATGGTGCGACCCGGGAGATTACTTGAGGCATGGAGTTGAGATAGTACCGGATGACCACATCGAAAGGGACATCGAAGCGGGTCATGTCCCTACGCGTCAGTAGATCGATTAAGACATATATCATGACCAACGCGAAAAGGTTCCGCGCCAGCGCGCCCACCATGCGGCGAATGAGATAACGGTCCAGCGTCTTCATACGCGGTCGACACGCCAAATTGCGAACACCCCCGCAATCCCCAAAAGCACGTTCGGGGCAAGTGCGCGAACAAACATTTCGCCAAGGGAACGCACGGACGACGGCTCTAGCACCATCAGGAGCACATAATAGACGAGAATGATGACGGAACCGATAGCGAAACCATAAGAACGCCCCGCTCTTGGCGCGCGAACCGCAAGTGGGGCCGCAATAAGACTAACCGCCAGACACGCCAACGGAATCGTGATTCGTTTGCAGATTTCCCACCGCACCTTGCGCAGGTTTTCGCCAGTCCGATCGGAGCGATTCTTGTCGAATTCGGCTCTCACCTGAGCTTCTCGCGCCCACAGCTCTTGAAGCGTCAAGCTCTTTCGAAGGTTGGGTGGAAGACGAAAGGAATTGGTCGGAAGCGACATGCTAAGGTTCGTGAACGGCATGCTGGTGACAGAATCGCTCCCTTGCGGTAGCACGATATTCCCCTCCGGCATGAAGACTCGCAGCCCGGCTTCATCCTCGACAAACTGCGCCGACTTGCCGTAGTAGACCCAGTTTTGCCCATCCTTGGGCTGAAGTATCACCACGTCCTTGAGCGTCTTCGTGGCGACGTCGCGTCCCCCGATGTATACACGCCACCCGGATACCTCGTGCATGACTCCGGTGGGCAGCATTTCCAGCGTAATGCGTTGGGGCAACTCCGTGTAAAGGAGGCGGTTCATCTGCTGCATCGCGACAGGTTGCACGCGGTCCTGCAAGTAGTAACTCGTCGCGCTCAACAGCGCCCCAACGACAATCACAGGAGCAACAAGCCGCTTGAGAGGTATGCCGGCGGCCTTCATTGCCGTGATTTCATTGTTCTGCGCCAGCCGCCCGAACGCCAATAGGATTCCCAGCATATAGGTGATCGGGATGATATAGACAATCAGCATCGGCGACAGGTATAGCGAAAGCCTCGCGAGGTCCCAGAATGTGATGAATTCCTTGACTTCCTGCAAGACGTGATTGCGCTCGCGGATCTTGATTGCCATCCCGATGAAGCCGATTACGACGATGGCGAAAAATGCCGGTACTACAATTTCCTTCAGGACGTACCGTGAAAGGATCGTAGAAAGCGGTACTCTTCCGCCCCCGGCAGAGGGACGGCTTGCGCGCAGGACTACCGCTCCTTCCACGATTCCCCTCCGTGATCGACTTGGTCGCCGGCCATGCATAACCCGGCGCTACTCGCAGGGTTGAGTTTGTTCAAGCAGCGGATTATAGCGCACGTTCATGGCCCTCCGCCATGTGTTTCGCGGCGCTGCTACAGACGATGCTTACGTATGTCCCCGCTTTCCCCGCAGAACCATCTCAAGCTTTCCGCTTTTCTGCCGATAAAAGTGATCGGCTAAGGGAAAATTGCCACTCACGAATCCGTCGCTCGACTGTGTTAGGGACAGTCGTCGGCAAAGCGGGGAGCCTGTGCTATGGGTACACCAGCCATCCAATCTCTACTTGGGGGATTGAACGGCGCTTCAAACAGCGCGAATTCAACCAACTCACTTCTGGACCTTGACTCGCTCTTTCGCCTTGCTCGCGCACAAAGCGCAGGCGACGCAGCCATACCGGAAGTCGCTAGCGAGTCCGATGCCGACAGCGTCTCACAAGATCAGTCGGGTCAACTCACCGATGCCTTCAATGCCGTCGTCTACAAATCGCAGATGCAGCGCGTCTCGCTTTCCGCGGCATTTCAGGAAGCGGCGGCGCGTGTAGAAACTGGAACGGACGGGGACGGCAGCGCAGTCGAGTTTGCGAGCCAGCAACTCAGCTTCAGCTTCTTCGCGGAATCGCGAACGGAGGAACTCCTCAGCTTTAGTCAGCGTACGGCCAACACCGCGGAAGGCTTGGAAGGTTCGCAGAAGAGCACCTACATAGAAGCAAGCCGCACCGTCGCGCAACGGTTCTCCTTCTCGATGTCAATTTCTGGAGAAGCCCTCTCTGGGTACACCGGCGCTTCCGATGCGCTGGCGAACAGCGAAAACGCCCAAGACTTCGACTCCTTCCTGAAGCTTGTGAACAAGGCTCTAGGAAAGGCGGACGACGTCCTGAACGATATCTTCAAGTTGCTCAATGATTTCTTCAACGGGACCGCGGATTTGCAGACGCGCGCGAAGGAATTCATGGATGGCTTGAGTGGCCTGGGTCTCCTTTCGGATCAGAGCGGCCAAGCGGCGGCCGCCAATGGCCAAAACGGACAGAAAACCCAATTGCAGGCTTTTGGCTTCAACATCCAGCTTGAGTTCTCCTTCGAGTCCGTGGAAGTGACGCAGGTGGCCGTGCAGCAGTCCGACCCCATCACGCTGGACCTGAACGGAAACGGCGTTGAGCTCACCAGCTACACAAACGGCGCGCGCTTCGACATCACGGGTTCCGGGACAAAGGTCAATACCGCGTTCGTGACCGGAGGCGATGCGTTCCTCGCCATCGACCGCAACGGAAATGGGCGCGTGGACAGCGGCAAGGAACTCTTCGGCGACCAGAATGGCGCGCGCAATGGCTTCGAAGAACTGCGCAAGCTCGACTCCAACGGTGACGGCCTGATCAACGCATCGGACCGCGACTTCACCCGTCTTCGCCTCTTCAAAGATAACGGCAATGGCGAAACCGAAGCGGGAGAATTGATCTCGCTCAAGGACGCCGGAGTGGAAGAGATTAGTCTGGCCTATCGCAACACGGATGAAGCGGCATCGGGGGGTAACCGCATCGGGCAAATTGCCTCCTTCCGCTACGCGGACGGACGGCGTGCAACGGCCGCCGACGCAATACTCAATTATACCGCCTAACCCGATTCAACCCTGACCATCAGGGACCCCGGGCCGGCTCACGGACGAGACCGGCCCGGGCGTTGTTTTTTGCTCGCCCTTGCCTCGTGCTTTCGCGTGATCGACAACTACGCTCTGCGCGGTATAAGATGAGGCGAAAGGAGACTTGCCATGGTTCAACTCGAAGTGCTGGGCGTAAGCATGGACGGTCATCACCAGCCGGTCGTGTTATTGCGGCACGACGACCGCGTCCTTCCGATCGTCGTCGGGCTGGCAGAGGCGGAAGCGATTCATGCGGCGCTCATCAAACGCGACCTCGGACGCCCCATGACCCACGACCTGATCTGCAATGTTCTGGCGGGCCTCCATGGCGAACTGCAGTCCGTGACCATCTACAAGCTTGAAAACGAGACTTTTTACGCCCACTTGAACGTCGAGCAAAAGTCGGCGGGTGGACAAGTTGAGCAACTTATTCGAATCGACAGCCGCCCCAGCGACGGCATTGCCATTGCCTGCCGGACAAGTTCGCCCATTTACGCCAGCCAAACCGTAATGGATATGGCTTCGCAGGACATGTCGTTTCTCGGAACCGGCGAAGAAGAGGCCGAAGAAGGCGACGATACGGATACCGACCCGGACACGGATACGGATACGGACTTCGACACCTAGGCGTCACTTGCAGGCGTAGCTTCGTGTTTGTGTGGCACCCAGGTCAGACAAAGGTCAGGCTGGCAAACGACACAATTCCACCTGCCGGATCCGGCGCATACCCATGATGGTGCAACGCCCCCCCGCTTGCGGACTTTCCAACGATCCTCAAGGCAGAGTAGATACAATTGAGTCCACACACGCGACGCCCGTTCTCGTCCCGCATGACTCCCTGATACCAGGCGTCGGGCTCCCTTGCCACCACGTGAGCCAGGTCTTCCTTGTCGCGCGCCATGACCTGATTCACTATCGCGTCGGTGATGTCGAAATCGTCCCCAAATCGACGCCCCACATGCGCAAGGTCGGCCCCGGCAACTACCGTGACCTTCTTCTTCGACGCTTCGACAGCCTTACGGCACGCGCACAGAAATTCTTCCGCGCGGGATTCGCTCCCAGACTCGGAGGCGTCCACATCAAACGGCCCGCAGAGAATGGGAACAATCCGGATTGCAGTACCGTAAAGGTGGGCGAGCATGACGGCCTGGAATTCAATGGAGTGCTCCGCGCGGTGCACAGTCTCATATTCGTAGGGATTCCAATCGCACATGGCCGCAATCTGGTCGGTCAAATCCGTGTCTACCTCGAGCACCCCCAACGGGGTCTCAAAATGTTTGCGCGTCATGATGAACGGAGCAGGCGGGCCTGCATGCGCTACGCCAAACACGATGGCCGTATCGGGCCGCCCAGCGCGCGCAAGCGTCAGGTATCCGTGGGCATAGCTGTGTCCGCCACGGTCGAAATCGATATGCGGCACGACCAGAAGCTTCAGCGGCTCCCCGTCTGTAACGGGCTGCGGCGCGCTTCCCGGTCCCTCTTCCCGCAAGTACAAGGCGTCCAGAAAAGCGCGCAGTTCGTCGGGATTGGCCGGATACGACTTCCCCGCCAAGTGAGCAGGCCGCGTGGTCGACTCGTGATACGCGCGTTCCGCCTTCACTCGAATATGGAGATACTTCTCCGTGTGCAGGAACCCATGGCTATCGAGAAACTCGACGATGCGCTCGATGTCCACATCGCGAATCGTCTGCCCGCCCGTGTGGTTGCAGAAGGCGTATTGAATGTCCGCGATAGTGTTTTCACCGTTCAGGTAAGACGCCACCAGAAATGCCGCAGGCGAAAGCACCAACGGTTCGGACACAAACCCTTCGGGGTCGCGCAGGCAGATCATGGTTTCCCCTTCATGCTCGACAGGGGATATATCCAGATATCGAAGTGACGGCAGCGGCATAGTAAAAGGACTATAGAACGAACGGGGCAAATATGGCAATCGCTCCCTGCAACCTCCCGCGAAGGGCAGGGATAGAGTCCCGGAGGGAAACCCCGCCAGGCAGTTTTCGCACTCCGCAATCGAACGGCAAGTCCTTTCTCCCTAGGCTGTTGCGCGGACGTGAAACTTCCCGCGTGAATATCCACGTCCAAAGATCGTCTGAATTGGGTGAGTTGGCCGGAAGCCCGGCCAAGCATGTGGTAGAATTGAATATGACGTGTGTGGATTCTTCGAGCTCGTGCGCGGAGTCAAGGCGACTACTGGCGCACGGCGCGGTAGTCCTTACCGCGCGGATTGAAAGACGCTCGGCAAAATAGGCTCCAGGTCGAATCGATTTGAGAGCTCGGGAGGTTTTGGTTATGAAGAAGCTACTGGCAATGGCCGTAGTATTTACCGCAGGCAGCTCGTTTTTCATGATGGGTTGTCAGACCACGCCCACCCAGCAGGGTGTCGTGGCGGGTGGATTGCTCGGCGCGGGCGCCGGCGCCATCATCGGCAACCAAGTGCATGGGAAGAGCGGTGAAGGTGCATTGATTGGCGCGGGTGTAGGCGCCCTTTCCGGTGCGCTCATCGGCGACCATGTGGACGAGCGGCGCGATAGACGCGCCGGACAGCAACAGCAAGCACAGCAGGCGCCGCCTGCCCAACAGCCTCCGGTGGCCCAACCCGCGCAGAGCGGACACTGGGAAACCCGAACGGTAACGACCGCTTCCGGTGAAACCTACGAAGAGCGCGTGTGGGTGCAGCATCGATAGACAACCTAAGCGAGACTTCCCTAAAGGGGGCGCAGGCAACTGCGCCTCCTCTTTTGTTATCATGAGCCACACATTCCGGAGAGATTGCCAACACAACGGAGCGGTTGACTTGTGGCCATTTTGACACAACGGAATTGGCGTATCGTGGGTGGCGTGAGCTTGGGTGCGTGTGCCGTGATGGCGTGGTTCGGCGTGCAGACGCTGGCGCTACGACATTCCCCCATGCTGTTCTTGGCCTACTGGGGCGCGTTTTTCATCCTCTTCATGGTCGTGCTGTATTGTGTGCTGCTCGATTTGCGATACATCCGAATCCAGCATGCCGTCGGCGAGCGGGAAGCCTTTCAAGACATACTCGGCGACGAGAAGTTTCGTGCCGCCCTGCGCCAGGCGCAAGAAGAGGCGGCACGGGAAAACAAGGCAGAGCATGGCCGGACGCAGCCCTAATCGCACAAATGGGGTGTACCTGATTTCGGGGGATCATGAGGCTCATCTTGTTCGATATCGACGGTACGCTTACCGCCACGACCGAAGCCGACAATGGTTGTTATGATCGTGCTTTTCTGCGGGCATTTGGCATTCCGCTGCCTACCACGGATTGGCATGCCTACACGCACGTCACCGATGTTGGCATACTTCGTGAGGTCGTCGAACCTATCTGGGGCCGCTCCGTTACGCAGAGCGAAATAGACGCATTTGAGTCGGCCTATCTCGACGAGATCGAGCGCGCCTTCGAGTCGAATCCAGAAGGCTTCGAAGAAGTGCCTGGAGCGCGTGAGCTTCTGCAAACCTTGCAGAACACGGAAGGCGTTGCCATTGCCCTTGCGACAGGAGGAATGCGACGCACGGCTCTCTTCAAGCTGAGCAAGATCGGGATCGACGGTGCGCTGCTTCCCGGCGGTTTCGCGAACGACGCCATCTCGCGCGCGGACATTGCGCGTGTCGCCGCCAAGCGCTCGGGCGTGTATGCCAATGACACGGTTTATGTCGGCGATGGCATGTGGGACTTGCTCACGTCGCGGGAACTCGGCATGCGTTACATCGGCATCACGCGAGAATCCAACGCGGACCGGCTGCGCGATGCCGGGGCGACGGCGCTTCTGGAAGACTATTCCGATCCCGCCGCATTCTTCGTGGCGCTACAGACTGCCACCGTCCCGATCGTCTAACGGCAATCGGAATCAGCGACGAGCACTTGCGGCGTCCAGAGGCCGTACGTGCGCCCGGATGAATTCGCCGACTTCGGCGATGGCCTCTTCGCCTTCCGGAATCAGCGGCGCGAAGTAATGCCATGCATGAATCATGTCGTCCGCAATCTTCAACGTCACATCGACTCCGGCATCCTTTGCGCGCGCGGCGAGCCGGGTGGAATCATCCAAGAGGATTTCCGCCGTGCCGGCATGAATAAGCAGCGGAGGCAACCCGCTCAGGTCGCCGTATAAAGGCGAGGCCAGCGGTGTACGCGCATCCATTTCCCCAAGATAGCGTTGTGCAAAGCAGTGCAAATCGCGCGGCCTGAGAATCGGGTCACTGGCCGCTTTGCCCATCACCGAGGCGCCCGTCGCGGCGAGGTCTGTCCACGGAGAGAGGCACACGGCGGCCGCGGGTAGCGGATCGCCCTCATCGCGCAACTTCATCAGCAGCGCAAGACTGAGCCCTCCTCCCGCGGAATCTCCCCCTACAACGACATTGCCTGGCGCAATCCCGGAGCAAATAAGCCAGCGATACGCTGTGACCGCATCCTCCACGGCAGCAGGAAACACGTGCTCGGGCGCAAGGCGATAGCCGATGGATAAGCCGCGCAGACCACCTGCCCGCGCCAAATCGGATGCCAGCCGCCGATGTGTCCGTAGCGAGCCAATGCTGTAGGCACCGCCATGCAGGTAAAACAGTACGCAGTCCATGGAGACGCCCGGAGCATTGATCCATTCCGCCGGAACGCCATCCGCATCGACGGGCTCGACCGTCACATCGGGGGGCAGCGGTAGTAAGTCGACGACACGCTCAAGGCCTTCTCGATGCTGCTCAAGAGTGACATCTGAGTTGAGTGGCTTAGCGCGCGCCATGGCCACAAGGGATCGATACTGCTGACTGTGCATTGACGAATACTCCAAAAGGCAATCCCGGCGCTTGCACGTACGTGCGCCGGGATTCGTATCAAATACTCTACACCACTGATTCTTGCGGTACTTGTCAGACTGGCGACGCGACTTCCGTACCGGCGGGACTCTCCACATCGGCGCCGTGGGCGTGCCCATTGCCGTTGCCGTTGTCACCTTCCGCTCCGGGTTTGAAGCTGAACGCGAACTCTTCTTGCGGGATCACTACGGGTTCCTTCATCGGGATTTCGCAGCGCTCTCCGTCGCAATACATGTCGTTGATTTCGTCGGTGTTCAGATTCGCGAAGTCCAAGAGCCCCAGGCGCGCCGTCGCGTTGTTGAACATTTCGGCGGTGATTTCCTGGTACGGCGCCTGCGGATAATTGTGGTCCGTCAGTGGAAGGAAACTTATGGACTTCAAGCGCGGTTCATAAAGCTCGAGGATATTCGGGATGTCTTTGGCTTCTTCCAGACGAAACGTGATCGTCGCACTGACCTGGTTGTCGGCCCAGTAGTATTGCATTTGGGCCACGTTTTCGACCTGCTCCCAAACCGATACGTCGTTCTTCGAGCGTTCGAAATTCTCTTGTCTGACCGGGAAATAGGCAACCCACGTGTTGTCGCCGTATACGGATTCTTCGATGCGATACCCGGCCCGCTTGATGGGCTCGACCAGGGGGCTCGTCTTGTCGAGCCGGATGGTGCGGTAGTAATACTCCGCGTGCGGATAGTGAATGCCCGGCGTCACGCCCGGCAGCAGCGATACCGTACCGCTTGGCTTGACGCTGGTCTTCTTCACGCTTTCCGGAATGCACAACCACTGCGAGTAGATCTTGTCGAGGCTGCAAATATACTTGTATCCGTCGTCGCACCAGTTCAAGTGCGTCCGCCGGCCGTGCTTTTCAAACGACTCGATGATGCCGGACTGCGAGAGGCCGATACGCCGGTTGCGGAGCATGATGGCATTCGTGCGCTCGTTGTGCGTGGGAATCAGTGTCACGGTCTTTGCATAGAGGTACGCGAATTTCAGTGTGCGCTTGTATTCGTCGAAACTGCCATGAAGCGAAGGGAAGGTTTCGACGAGGTTGCACACTTCATAGGATTCTAGACTTTGTTCCGCGCAGGGGTTGGTGCCCGCGACCTTGGCGTCTACCCAGTTCGCCCCGTCCTTCAACCGCCCATAGGCCCGCGCGTTCTCGAGCCAGAAGTAGCCCGGTTCGCCGTTCTTGGCGGTTTGCAGTCCCACCTTCGAGTAATTCATCCCGATATCGGCGGCCACACTGTTGTTGGAGGCCCAGCGCCACGCCATGAGCTTCTCGTGGTGCAGATCGGGGTCCTTCAGTTGAAGGTAGTCGGAGTCATCCGGGCTTCCAAGTGCGAGCTCGGCGGTGCGGCGAACGCCTCCCGACACGACGCACTTGCCGATGACGTTCATGAGATCCGTGAT